>JACZXC010000410.1 GCA_022571825.1 Myxococcales bacterium
CGAGCTCGATCGCAAAGAACACACGAACCGTCTCATGGCCCTCATTTCCCCGGCGCTGAAGCGCCACCTCTTCTCCTCATCAGCGTCGGACCCGAGAGCTCCACACCGAGGAGCTCTCGGCGCACCCAGTCCAGGGCGATCTGCGCCGTCAGCAGGCGGTGGCGAACCCGGTCCAGGGGGAACACGAACTGATCCGCGTGGGTCCCGCCCTGGCGGGCGAGTGCCAGGTGAACCAGCCCGACGGGCTTCTCCGGACTGCCGCCGCCCGGTCCGGAAATGCCGGTCACGGCGATCCCGAAATCCGATCCGAAGCGCTCTCGCACACCTTCGGCCATGGACCGGACGACCGGTGTCGACACCGCGCCGTGCTCCGTGAGGATCGCCTCGGGAACTCCGAGCAGCGCCCGCTTGGCGGCGTCCGCATAGGCCACCACGCCGCCGGCGAAATAGTCAGACGCGCCCGGGACCTCGGTGATGCGTTCGGCTACGAGCCCGCCGGTGCAGGACTCGGCGACGGCGAGGGTCTGGCCGCGCTCGCGCAGGAGACGACCGACCACCGCCGGAAGCGTCTCTTCGCCCTCGCCGTAGACGAGGGGGCCCAGGCGTTCGCGGATCGCGTCGCACACGCGAGCCAGCTTCGCCTCCGCCTCCTCGGCGCTGGCCGCGCGGGCCAGCGGACGCAGGTAGTTGTCGGGGAACGAAGTGCGGAAGCCCAGGCTGACATCGCCGGAAGCCGCAATGTCCTTGAGCTCGTCGTCGAGGCTGGACTC
Organism: Myxococcales bacterium; assembly: GCA_022571825.1. GTDB lineage: Bacteria > Myxococcota_A > UBA9160 > UBA9160 > SMWR01 > JACZXC01. The sequence continues at coordinate 771 of JACZXC010000410.1, forward strand.
GCCCATGCCGAAGGTGCGCAGCAACACGGCGCGCACGATTACGGTTTTCTCCGAACTTCGCTCGTCCCTGGCCTGGAGTTTTGCGATGCGCGGGAGGACCTGCTCGTCCATCATGCGTTCGAGCTCGCGTGGAACACCGGGCATGCAGAAGAACGCAGCGGCCTCGGTCTCGAGGAAGAATCCGGGGGCGGTACCGATCGGATTGGGCAACATCTCGGCGCTCTCGGGGAACCAGGCCTGCTTGGCATTGTTTTCGGTCATCTCCCGACCGACGCCGCGAAAGAAGGCCCGGATCTTCTCGAGGGCCCCCTCGTCGAGCACGAGCTTGCGACCGAAGCTCTGCGCCAGCACCTCGGAGGTGAGATCGTCTCGCGTGGGGCCCAGGCCTCCGGAGACGAGCACGACGTCGCTGCGCGCATCGGCCCGCCGAAACGTGTCGATCATGTCTTCGGGATCGTCGCAGACCGAGACGTGATAACGCGTCTGGACGTCCAGTCCGAGGAGCCGCTCGGACAGGAACGCCTTGTTGGAGTCCACGATCTCCCCGCGCAGGAGCTCATCGCCGATGGTGAGAATCTCCGCTTTCACAAGCCCCCGCTCGTCACCCGTCAGTCGCCCGGCACCCCCCCGACGGCGAGCACGCCCGCGCCCAGGAGGATCGCCGCCAGCAGGCCGGCCACGACATCGTCCAGCACCACACCGGTGCCTCCGCGAAAGTTCTGCTCCGCCCAACGCGCGGGGCCCGGCTTCCAGATATCCAACCACCGGAATAGGACGAATCCGGTCACAAGCCAAAAAGGAGACCGCAGGTCGACACGGGGAGCGAGGATCACGAGCGGGGCCAGGGTGAGAAGCTGACCCACGATCTCGTCGATGACGATCCGACCGTCGTCCTTGCTTTCGAACACGCGCTCGGCCACATCCGCCGCCCAGATCCCCAGAAAGATCAGCCCGAGGACGGTCACGGCGTATAGCGCGAGGCCGAGGCCGGCGAGGGGAAGGTAGACGAGGATCCCCACCGCCGATCCGACGGTCCCCGGGGCGATTGGCGCCTGGCCCGCTCCGGCACCGGTGGCCAGGAACAGCGCGACCCGCCGCTCGATCGGATGGATTTCCTGAACGGGATGAGCTGCCCGAACGGGATCCGCTTCCCGAGTATTTTCAGGTGCTTCGATGACCAACCCGATCGGGACCGAGACTGGAACCCGCTCCACTCGGAGCCGCGGGTGGAGGAGAACCGCGGCGTGGGCGAACGCTGCGGCAGGGGGGCCGAGCGAACCGGCCCTAGAGTAGGGCTCGGCGACCGTTGGAGTCAATGGAATCCAGGCGAAAAAAACAGAAAAGTTGAGCCCGAAACCGTTGAAATTGCAAGGCTTATTCCAGCGCCTCGGGTCGCCGCAGGTGACTGCTAGGGTAGGTCTGCGATGAGCGACCAGGGACGCGTTCTGGGTCTCGACTTCGGCACTCGGCGAATCGGACTCGCGGTGTCCGACCCGGAGGGCTGCTTTGCGTTCCCGGCCGGCACTCTGATTTCGAAGGGCCGGAAAAAGGATCTCCAGAAGCTGCGCGCGCTGGTCGAGGAACGAGATATCCGGCGAATCGTCGTGGGCCTGCCCCTTCACATGAACGGGCACGTCGGGCCCGAGGCCGAAGCGGCCCGGAGCTTCGCGGACGGCGTCGCCCGGTCCACAGGATTGCCGGTAGAGATGCTCGACGAACGCTGGACGACGGTGGAGGCGAAGCGCGCACTCCGCGACGCCAAGGGCCGCCGCACCCGGGCGGCCCGGCGCGGCGAACTCGACTCTGCGGCGGCGACGATCCTGTTGCGCGCCTACCTGGAACGACGCGCCCGCGAAGGGAACTCTCCGTGATTCGCCGGATCGCGGTGTCCGCGGCCCTATTCATCCTGCTGGCCGCTTTCGTTGGTGCTCTGGCGGTCCGGCGTCTGCTCTCCCCCTTGGCCGCCGAGGCTCCCGACGCCCTGTTCGTGGTATCGCGCGGGGAGTCGCTCTCTGACGTCGCACGACACCTGGAACACAACGGGCTGGTGCGAAGCAGCTGGGCCGTGGAGTGGCTCGCCCGCGCGCGGGGACTGGCTTCGGAACTGCGCTCGGGGGAGTACGTGCTGTCGCCCACCCTCGGACCGGGTGAGATCCTGATGCGCATCGCCGAAGGCCGGGTGAAGACCTACGAGGTGATCGTGCCCGAGGGCTTCACGGTGCAGCAGATCGCCGAACGGCTGGGGGCCGCGGGTCTCGTCGAGACCCAGGAGTTTCTGCGCGCCGCTCGAGATCCCGACCTCGCCGATGCGCTCGGCGTCGGGGGCGAAACTCTCGAGGGCTACCTGTTC
>JACZXC010000411.1 GCA_022571825.1 Myxococcales bacterium
CGGTGAAAGAGATCGGGCGCGGTGCCGCCACGGGGCACCGGGGGGTCCTCTTCGGAAGCCAGCCCCACGTCTTCGGCCAGCCTCACCTTGTCGACACCCACTGGGACCCGGTCTGGGCCGCGGCCCAGGCGGCGGAGCTCCCGATCAGCTTCCACATCGGCTCCGGGGACGTAAGCGGGCTTCTGGGAGGTGGACCGGGCCTCGGACTTCGCACGGGCATGGCTCGGGCCTGCACCCAGCTGTTCATGGAGAACGTCAACTGCATTTCGGACCTGATCTTCGGCGGCATCTGCCACCGGTTTCCGAAGCTCGACTTCGTTTCCGTGGAAAGCGGTGTGAGCTGGCTTCTCTTCGCCATCGAGGCCTTCGATTGGCAGTGGCTCAACAACGGCGTGGCCAGCGAGCACCCGGAGTACGATCTGCTGCCGAGCGAGTACTTCCGGCGCCAGATCTACGGGTGCTTCTGGTTCGAGGACGAAGGGGTCAAGAAGGCGATCGAGATCTTCCCGGACAACATCCTGTACGAGACCGACTTTCCTCATCCCACGTCCATGTCGCCGGGACCGAAGTCCACCGCCGAGCATCCGCGGGTCTACGCCGAACGCGTGCTGGGGCAGCTTCCCGAGGACCTGATCCGGAAGGTCGTCCACGCCAACGCGGCCCGGGTGTATCACCTGGACTGAAGGTCCCGCCCGGGTGAGCAACCTCGCTCTCGTCGCGCGGGCCTTCCCCTGCTCTCGGAGTGCGCGAGTTGCGCCTGGGCGCCATCGGCAGGCGCTCCACCCCATGAACCTCAGGCGCGTCCAAAGACGGGAACCAGGGCTCCGGAGGTGAGCCGATTGTCCGGGCTGGCGAGAAAAGAGATGGTCCGGGCCACCTCGGCGGGCTTGGGCCAGCGATCGAAGTCCGCATCGGGCATCGCACGGCGATTCGCGGGGGTATCCAGAATCGATGGCAGGATGGCGTTGACGCGGATGCCGTCGCCTCGGACCTCCTCCGCCAGACACTGGGTCAGCGAAGCGACCGCCGCCTTCGCGGTGGTGTAGGCGATCATCCCGCCGACCGGCTGCACCGCGGGACGCGCCGCCACGTTGACGATACAGCCGCCGCCTCCGCCGGAGCGCATCTTGCGGACGGACTCTCGGCAGCACAAGAACGCCGTGACCGCGTTGAGCTCGAACATGGAGACGAAGTCGTCGCGGCGGGTATCCTCGACCGCCGCCGCGGCAAAGCCGCCGACGATGTGAATGGAAGCGTCGATGGCGTCGAGTCCGGCGTAGAAGTCGACGACCTCCGCGTCGCTTCCGCAGTCCACCTCATGCAACGTCACCGCGTCGCGGTGGGGAAAACCTTCCAGCTCGTTCTTGAATTTCCAGGTCAGGTGGCACCTGATCTCGTCCTCGAGCATCCGTTCCACCACGGCCCGGCCGAGCACTCCAGTGCCGCCGGTAATCACCACGGTTCGTCTCATGGCTCGTCAAATCCTTTCCCCTTGGGGTCACGACCCAACCGGCCGCTGGACCGGGTGCTGCCTTCAACGGCCCCCAACCACCCCGCCCCGCGGATGCTACCACGATGCCTTCTCTCCGAGCTGCATGCACCTCCTCCCGCGAAGCTCTTCTCTTCTCTCGGAGTAAGCGCCCCCGCAGCCCTGGGCATTGGCATGGACCCGTCGTGAAGCGGGCGCGAATGCGGGCCGCAGGCCTGTGATATATTGGCCCTCGGGAAGCTGGAGAACCGCGATGAACAGACCGGGCATCCTCTGCCTACTGGTTGCCGCCCTACTCGCCCCCGCTTCCGGCCGATCGGATCCGGCCGAGACGAGCGGCTACAGCCTGCGGAAAGGCAAGACCTACGGCGACGGGATACCCGTCTACCGCAAGGAAGTGCTGTCCCCCATCTACACCATCGACCGCATCTACAAGTCGATGGTGGGGCCCCAGAGTCGGCAACGGCCGCTGTCGTTCGGCGAGACCGGCGAGTCCGAGGTCCTGTGGGTGGTCCGTTACCAGTCCGACATGGTGGGCCCCGACGGCGAGGCCGAGCTGTCGCCCGAGTTCAATTGCCACAGCAACCTGAACGTAAAACTCGACCACTTCTACGAGCGTTGGGCCAGCGACCTCTGGCCCAACGGCGGGCGCCTGTTCACCCTCGCCCAGGGTCAGCTCTCGGTGGAGCTGCCGCCGGGGTTCGGCATCCCGGTCATGTCCCAGGAGCCCCTCTACCTCACCACCCAGGCCCTGAATCACAACGTGGTGGGCGACCCCTTCGACGTCCGCCACAAGATCTCGATCGATTTCCTACGCGACGCAGACCTGCCGAAGCCCCTCAAGCCCCTGGTGCCACGCTCGGTCTCGGCCCGGGTGGTGGTGGACGGGGGCGACGGACACCTCTTCATCGATCCAGCCGACGTGGACGTCGAACAGCACGGTCCCGGTTGCCTGGCGGGCGAGGAGGCGCCGCGACTTCTCAGCGTCGTCAAGAAGGACGATCACGGTCGCAAGTACACCGGCCACTGGGTCGTGCCGCCCGGACGCCAGGTGAACCACACCCTGATCACGCGCTGGCTCGCGCTTCCCTACGACACGACGGTCCACTACATCCTGGCGCACCTGCACCCCTTCGCCGAATCCCTCGAGCTCCGCGACCTCACGGCCAAGAAGACGGTCTTCAAAGCCACGACGCGGCTCAGCGAAGGGCGCATCGGCATCGAGGAGATCGAGCACTACGCCAGCGTCGAGGGAATCGAGCTCTACAAGGACCACCAGTACGAGCTGATCAGCGTCTACAACAACACCTCGGGCGAGAACCAGGACGCCATGGCCACCATGATCCTGTATCTCTACGCCAAGGATCTCTACGACTTCTACATCCGACCGCCCGACAAGAAGCGCTACTCGAAGCGCTAGTGTCCCGAGTCAGAAATTCATCGAAACTTTGTTGAGCCCCACGGCCTCTCACTCTCCATTGGAGCTCCGCGGGCCGCGTCCGCTGCAGTGCCGGGTCAGGCAGCCTGCGCCCCAAGGTCAGCTTCTCGACCCCGCAGACCCCGCTCGGCCGGGGAGTATCAGAAGGCCTGGGGGGATGACGCGCCAGGAAG
>JACZXC010000412.1 GCA_022571825.1 Myxococcales bacterium
GGTATCAGCCCATTCTGGCCCGGGCCGGTTGCTGCCAGGGACCTCGGATTTCCGGAGGTTTTCTGCGAAAGGCCAAGTCCCATGGCCATACCACGATCAATAACCTGTTGGCATACATCGACCAGGGACTGGACGTGGTCGTCGCGATGGATACATCCAAAAGTATGCTGGCGGTGGACCCCGGCCTGACGTCCACGCGGCTGGCCCGCGCCAAACGCAAAGTGCGCGACCTGATCGAGTCGCTGCTCAAGCGGGATGCCCGGGTCAAGGATGCCGGGCGTCTTCTGCCGGGAATGGGTGGCGTGCTGGACCGGATCGATTCCGGCCTCCTGAGCTTTCCGGTGATGTACTACCTGCTCTTGGGGTACGTGTTCTTCCGGATCGGTGATTCGTGATCGAGCGCTACTCGCGACCCGAGATGCGGGCGATCTGGTGCGAGGAGGGCAAGTACCGCACCTGGCTCGACGTTGAGCTCGCCGTCTGCGAGGTGCTCGCCGATCGGGGCACGATTCCCGGGTCGGCCGCCGAGACCCTTCGGGCCCGCGCCGCGGTGGATCCGGCCCGGGTGGCCGAGATCGAGGTCACGGTGCACCACGATGTCATCGCGTTCCTGACCGCCGTGACCGAGTGCGTCGGGCCGGCGGCGCGCTGGCTGCACTATGGGATGACCTCCAGTGATGTGCTCGACACCGCACTCGCCCTCCAGATACGCGATGCCGGCGCCCTGATCCGCGCCGGAGTCGAACGCGTGAGCCAGGTCCTGCGCCGTCGTGCCCTCGAGTTTCGTCACACGGCCTGCCCGGGCCGCACCCACGGCGTTCACGCGGAGCCCACGACCTTTGGTCTGAAGCTTCTGGTGTTCTATGCCGAGATGCGTCGCAACCAGGATCGACTGGAGCGGGCACTGCTCGACGCGGCGGTCGGAAAGATCTCCGGGGCCGTGGGCACCTTCGCGCACCTCGAGCCGGCGGTGGAGGAAGAAGTGTGCCGGCGCCTCGGCATCGGATTCGAATCCGCAGCAACCCAGGTGGTTCAGCGCGACCGCCACGCGGCTCTGATGGGCGTACTGGCGCTCATCGCGTCGAGCCTCGACAAGTTCGCGATCGAGTTCCGCCACCTGGCCCGCACCGAGGTGCGCGAGGTGGAGGAGGAATTCGGTGCGGGGCAGAAGGGTTCCTCGGCGATGCCCCACAAGCGCAATCCGTGGCGGTTTGAGAACGTCTCGGGTCTTGCCCGGGTGGTGCGCGGCTACGCGGTGGCGGCCCTGGAGAACCAGGCGCTGTGGCACGAACGCGATATCAGCAACTCCTCCGTCGAGCGGGTGATCTTCCCGGACGCCATGACGACCGTCGACTTCATGCTCGAGCGCTTTGCCGGCCTGGTGGAGACCCTCGTGGTGTACCCCGCTCGTATGCGAGAGAACCTGGAGCTCACCCGAGGTCTGACCTTCAGCGGGTCCCTGCTGGTGGCGTTGACCGGCAAGGGCCTGACCCGTGAAGAGGCCTATGCCCTGGTGCAGCGACACGCCCTGGAGACGTGGGACCGGGGTGGAGACTTCCGCGAGCGGATCCTGGCGGAACCCCGCATCGTCGAGCTCCTCTCCAAGGAGGAGATCGATCGCGCGTTCAGCCTCGAAGAGTCGCTCCGCCATGTCGACGCCATCTTCGAACGCACCCTGGAGCCTCGAGAACCGTGAAGGCGCTGGTTCATGTGATGCTCAAACCCGATGTTCTCGATCCCCAGGGCAAGGCGATTCAGCGCGCCGCCCGGTCGCTGGGCTACCACGGCATTCAGGGGATACGCCAGGGCAAGGTGTTCGAGATCGATCTCGACGCGCGCGAAGAAGAGCAGGCGAGGGCGCTGGTCATGGAGCTGGCCTCCAAGCTGTTGGCGAACCCCGTGATCGAGAGCTTTCGCCTGGTGAGTATCGAGCCCGACTCCTGACGTTGCCGCTGGTCGCCGGGCCGGTCTACAATTCGAGGTTGCGGCGAATGCGAGGCAACACCGGCTCCGGATGGGGGATGAAGGCCCGGCCGGTGACCCGCTCGTAGGCTTCGATGTACCGTCGCGCCGCCTCGCAGCGCACATCGATGGGAATTTCGGGAGGCGATCCCCGGCCGGAATAACCCCGCTCGATCAGCCAGCCGCGCACGTACTCCTTGTCGAGGGCCTCGGGATCCTGTCCGCGTGAGAGCGCCCGTTCGAAGCCATCGCGGACCCAGTAGCGAGAGGAGTCCGGGGTGTGGATCTCGTCGATCACGATCAGGCGGTCCTCTTCGTCGAGGCCCAGCTCGTACTTCGTGTCCACCAGCACCAAGCCGCGGCCCTCGGCCCAGCGACGCCCTTCGGCGAAAAGTCGCCCCGTCAGGGCCGCGGCCTCATCGTAGAGGTCCGCTTCGATCGTTCCGTTTTCGATCAGCGCCTCCCGCGAGGTGAGTTGGTCGTGCTCGCCGATGGGGGCCTTGGTGGTGGGCGTGAGCAGGGGCTCGGGAAGCGCTTCGTGCTTGTGCAGGCCCTCGGGGAGCGAGTGGCCACAGTAGACGCGTTCTCCCCGTTCGTAGGCGGTCCAGATCGACGTGGGGCTCGAGCCCGTGAGATGGGCTCGGTGCACGAATTCGACCGGCAGGGGCCGGCACTCCCGCACCAGCGACACGTTGGGGTCCGGGGTGTCGATCAGGTGGTTGGCTGCGAGATCCCGGGTCTTCTCGAACCAAAAGCATGCCATCTCATTCAGCACCTGTCCCTTGAAGGGCAGGGTGGTCACCACGACGTCGAAGCAGCTCAACCGGTCGGTGACGATGATAAAACGCCGTTTGTCGGAAACGTAGTTGTCCCGGACCTTGCCCTCCTCGCGCCGGCCGAGCGCCGGGAGGTCAGTCCGCTCCAGCGTCCGCTCGCACTGGTCTCTCAGGAGCGTCAGATCGGTGCCCACGATTTCCCCATCTCCCGGTGCTCCCGAGTCCTCGGAGCTCCTGAGCCCCCGGATCCGAAGCGGCACGCAGGATATACCGCCTGGACCCGCATTTCGGCAAGATCCGCAACATGGCGGGCGAATCGGTCTGGGAATCGCGGTGGGCTCGACGCGGAGCG
>JACZXC010000413.1 GCA_022571825.1 Myxococcales bacterium
TCCATTTCGGCCTGCTCGAAGCGAACCTTGAGCCGCACCCGACGGGACCGCGGGGAGTCGTGCGGCAAAGCGCGGCCGCGCGACGCAGGTCGGGGGGGATGTCTGTCCTGGGAGGAGACCGAGGGCGCGGTCAACTCTCGTCCTCCGGGTTGGAATCGGGTCGCAAGCGGCTCTCCGGTAACATTACCATCCGTCGAAACATCCTGTAAAGAATCATATCATCGGTGAGTTGGCGGATCTGAGATGAGCAGACGGCGAGCCAAACGCGGGATCGCGCCGCGGCCCCGCTCGGGCACCGGGAGGAGAACGGTGAGCTCACTTGGCTTCCTCGCACTGCTCCTCCTGTCTGCGATCCCGGCCATCGCGATCTCATCCGCGGCCGGGTCCGACCGGGCGGGCGCGCCAGATTCGCCGCCAGACGGCTCCCTCCCCGAGCTGGAATCCTTGCTGGCGAGCTTTGGCTCGATGCCCGGGCTCTCGGCTCGGTTCCGCGAGGAGAAGCATCTGTCGCTGCTCAGGGAACCGCTCGTGAGTCACGGTGCGCTGTACTTCGCCCCGCCCGATCGAATGCTGCGACGGGTCGAGAAGCCCATCGAGTCCTTCCTGGTGCTTCGCGATCGGGAGCTCGCCTTCGGCAGTCCACTCGGCACCCGAACGCTCGACCTGGATGCTCACCCCATGGTGGCTGCCTTCGTGGATGCCCTCCGGCTGGTACTCGCCGGTGACCTCGATTCCCTGCGCCAGCTCTACCGCATCGGCTTCGACGCTCTGGACAAGAGCGCAAACCCGCGCTGGGAGATCCACCTCGAACCGCTCCACGGACCGGCCAAGCGTGCCATCGCGTCAATCCGTATCGGGGGCGAGAAGCACACTCTCACCGAGCTTCGGGTGCTCGAAGCGAACGGCGACGAGACCGTCACGTACTTCTCGAGCGTGGACACGAAGCGTCGTTTTACGGAAGGCGAGCTGGCGACGCTGTTCTGGATCCCGGAATCGTGAACCGGCGCTCCGTCGCAGCGCTCGGGCTCGGCGCGGCGTTCCTCGCCGGAATGGGACTGTATGTTGCGACCCGGATCCAGGTATCGACGGGCCTGAGCCACTTCCTTTCTGCGGCTCCGGATCTGGAGCTGGCGTCGGTTTCGACCCGAATCGCCGATTCCATGCTCACACGAACGATGATTCTGAGCCTCGAGGGCCCTTCTGTCTCGACCGCGATCGATGCCGCGGGGCAGTGGGCAAAACTCCTTGAGAAGCATCCCGAGGTCGCAGCGCTTCGCTCGGGTCCGGGCCAGGACTTGGTTCCGGCCATCTTCGAGCTCTACTTCCCTCGTCGGCATCTCTTTCTATCCGACGAACCGGAAGTCGACCTCGCCGAGCGCCTCTCGGACCGCGGCTTGCGAAGCGCCGCTCGGGCTCTCAAGGAGGAGCTCGCGCTCCCAGAATCTCAGCTCGTGAAGCAGGTCGCAGGTCGCGATCCGCTTCTGGCATTTGCCTCAGTCCTTCGACGCATCGAGGCCGCGCGTTTGGGCGCGCTGCGCGTAGTGGATGGACACTTCGTGGGCGGAGATCCCCCGACGGCGATCCTGTTCCTGACCACCCGGCACTCGCCCTTCGACGCGAGCTATCAGGCGCCCTTTGAAGACTTTCTCGAGCGCTCCTTCGCCGAGCTCGACCATCGCTTCGATGGATCTCTGTCGCTGGAACGAAGCAGTGTCCATCGCTTCGCCGCCGTCTCCGAGCGTCACGCCCGATCGGACATGGTCCGGATCTCCGCCATCTCGCTCGCTGCCATTGGGGCGCTATTCCTGGCACTCTTCCGGTCGTTGCGCCTGATCGCGATTTCCCTCCTCCCTCTCGCGGGAGGAATCCTGACCGCGACGTCCGCAGTCCTGTTTCTCTTCGGAAAGGTCCACGTGATCACGCTGGCCTTCGGATCCACTCTGATTGGTGTCTGCATCGACTACCCGATCCATTACGTCAACCATCACACCGCGTCGGCCGTCCGCCGGGGACCCTGGCTCAGCATGCGAGAGATCTGGCCGGCGCTGGTTATGGGAGCGCTAACGACCGTCGCGGGCTTCGTGGGCCTGGCCTGGTCGGATTTCCCGGGTGTCCGCGAGATCGGCGTATTCGCGGCGGTAGGAGTCCTGGCGGCGCTCGTGACGACGCGCGTGTTGCTCCCGCCGCTGATGCCGCGCTCCAACCGGAGCACCGATCTCCAGGAAAGGCTGGCCGCCGCCATGGGACGTCTCCTGGGTTGGATGTATCGACACACCCGCGCCCTGGCCGCGATACCACTGATCGCGGTCGTCGTCTGTGCGGTGGGACTACCGCAGGTTACCTGGCAGGATGACGTATTCGCCCTCAACGTACCGCTCGCGCCCGAGTGGATCGACGAGGACCGACGAGTGCGTGAGCGCACGTCGCAGATGGACGCCGGGCGCTTCGTGGTGGTCATCGGGCGGGACGAAGAGTCCGCGCTGCGTCTGAACGACGAAGTCCATCGACGGCTGCAAGCGGGACTCGAGGCGGATCTTCTCGAGCAGTACCGCTCGCTTCACGCCTTTCTCTGGTCCGAGGATCTCCAGAACCGAAACCTCGCCACCGTGGGGGCCGCTCCCGACCTGGCGCTGCGCGCGATTTCAGCCCTGGAGGCCGAGGGATTCCGGCCGCAGGCTTTTTCTGGATTCACGGAGACGTTGCAGGGCGATCCGCCCGAGGCGCTTCACTCGAGCGATCTCCTGCGCTCCCCGCTGGCCGACTTGGTTGCGCCGTTCCGTGTCGAATTGGAGGCGGGGGTGGCTCTGCTGACCTTTCTTCGCGGAGTGCGGGATCCGGAAGCCCTGGCAGATTCGTTGTCGGACCTCGAAGGGGTCCACTATTTCGACCAGAAGCGATTCCTTGCCGACATGTATGGGAAGTACCGAAGAAAGAGCACGGCGCTCATCCTGGGCGGCTCGATCGCGGTGATCGCGCTTCTCACCCTGCGCTACCGAAAGCTGCGCGATTCGCTGGCCGCCGCCGCACCGGCGTTCCTGGCAGCCGCGTCGACCCTCTCGCTCCTGGCGATCGCG
>JACZXC010000414.1 GCA_022571825.1 Myxococcales bacterium
CGCGCGGATTCGCTTCCAGGGCCAACGCCGCCTGGCGCTTCTGGTAGACACCGATCAGCTCGTCCCACTCGCCCTCGAGAAAATGATGTTCTTCGAGCGCTTGAAAGGCTTGATCGTCGGCCGGGTTCTCGCCGAAGCGCTCCCGATGCCGCTCGAGAATCGAAGTCACGCGTTCTCCTGACGCAGGACGCCTGTGGGGGGTCACGGGCTCATCGACCTCTGGTGGATCCAGCTTGAACGGATTCGGTTGCGGGGAAAGGTGTGTTTGATTAGCTTTTTCGAAGGCTTAGAGGCCGAAGCGCTGCTCGAATTGGCGGTGGCACAGCGGGGATCAGCCCTTTCAAGTCCATCGCGAGGCTCGCGATTCATGCCCTTTCGAGATTCCGCGCGATGAATTCGGCGCCCCTTCGCACCGAGGCAGAAGTGGTCGAGAATCGCAGCGAAGGCGAGGCGAACCGGCGACTCGTGCTGCGTGTGGACGGCTGGCCCGGCTTCGCACCGGGCCAGTTCGTCATGCTTTCGCCGGGTACGTGCGGTTCGGCGCAGCGCACGGACCCCCTGCTCCCCCGCCCGATGGCCATCTATCGCAGCGGGCGTGGAAGTCGGTCCCTCGGCCGACTTCGCTCTCTCCTCTTCCGAAGGCGCCCAAGGCCGAAGGCCGCGGTAGGCAAAGGGCTCATTCGAAGTGGAGATCCTGTTCAAAGTCACCGGACGGGGCACCGCGCTCTTGAGTGAGGCCCAGTCCGGGGAGCGCGTGAGGCTCGTGGGTCCCCTGGGTCGTGCGTTTTCCGACCCGCCGCCGGGAGAGAATGCAGTGATCGTCGCAGGCGGGACCGGCATCGCATCGGTTTACGAACTGGCGGCTCGCCTCGCCCCCCGGACTGGTGTTTCCGTCCTGCTCGGTGCCCGGACCCGGGACGCGCTGATGGGCCATGAAGATTTTTCGAAGCTCGGGGTGCGGTTGCAGGTTGCTACCGACGATGGCAGCGAGGGGACGACCGGGCTGGTGACCGACCTCCTGGACGCCGCCATCGACGTGAGCCCGAAGGGACGGATCTACGTCTGTGGCCCGACGGCGATGATGCGCCGGGCCGCAGAGATCGCCGGCGCCCGGGGGCGACCGTGCGTCGCGTCCCTCGAGAACACGATGGCCTGCGGATTCGGCGTGTGTCTCGGGTGTGCCACGCCGCTGCGGGAGGGAGGCTTCGCTCTGACCTGCCGCGACGGTCCCATGTTCGACGCCACCCAGATCGCGTGGGACAAGCTGGCATGAGCGGCGCGAAGCCCGGCGTGGACACCGCCGTCGATCTGGGCGGCATCCGACTGCGGAATCCGGTGCTGACCGCGTCGGGGACCTTCGGTTACGGGACCGAGTTTGCGCCTTTCCTGGACCTGCGTCGCATCGGCGGATTCGTTGCCAAGAGCCTGACCCTGGAGCCGCGGGTCGGCAATCCGCCTCCGCGTATCGCCGAGGCGCCCTCGGGAATGCTCAACGCCATCAGCCTCGAGAACGTGGGTGTGGACGCCTTCATCCGCGAGAAGCTCCCGGCGATTCCGGATCGGGTGACGGTCATCGCCAGCGTCTTCGAAACCGAGATCGAGCGCTATGCCGAGGTGTGCCAACGGCTGGCCGGGGTCCCCGGGGTCGCGGGAATTGAAGTCAACGCCTCCTGTCCCCATGTGAAGAGCGGTGGCATCGAATTCGGGCAGCGGGCCGACCTGCTCGGGCCGCTGGTCCGCGCGACTCGCCGGGCCAGTGAGGTTCCCTTGCTCGTGAAGCTCTCGCCGAACGTCACCGACATCGTCGAGATGGCCCGGGTCTGCGAGGGGGAGGGGGCGGACGGAATCAGTCTCATCAACGCCGTGCAGGCCCTGGAGGTCGATGTGGAGACACGTCGACCGGTGCTGAGCAATATCCTCGGAGGGCTCTCGGGACCGGCGATTCGGCCCATTGCCTTGCGGATGGTGTGGCAGGTGGCCCGGGCGGTGGCGCTCCCGATCTGCGGGATCGGGGGGATCGCCGGACCCGAGGACGCCATCAAGTTCCTCCTGTGCGGGGCCACCGCCGTTCAGGTCGGCACCAGCAACTACCTGAATCCAGCCATTGCCGGGGAGGTGGCGGACGGAATCTCCTCCTATGCGGAGCGTCACGGCTTTGCCCGGGTGACGGATCTGGTGGGCGCGCTGGAGAGCTGGCAGATCTGATGCCTCGGATTGCGCTCTCGCTGGAATTTGGATAGTTTACGCGGGCTTATGCGGGCCGCCGCCGGCGGCGCGGCTCCCTGGGAGCGGCGCTGCTCTCCGGGAGGAGTGGCCCGAGTAGGGGCGCTCGCGGGCGGGCACGGTCGCACGGCGATCGAGCGGCGAGCGAGCGGGATTGGCCGGGGGGTGATGGTGGCCTGTCGGCGCGGGGAAGTGGGCGGAACGTCCGCTTTTTTCGTTTTTGGACATTGAGGTCATGTATCGCGATATCCCGGAAGACCTTCGGTCTCTGGTCGAGCCCGTCGTCGAAGGCTCGGGGCTCGAGCTCGTCGACGTACTGGTGACGCGCGGCCGGCGACCGTGGCTCTTGCGGGTCACCGTCGACACGCGACAAGGGGACGGTCGGATTTCCGTGGATCGTTGTGCGGACATCTCTCGCGAGATCGGGACTGAGCTGGAGGCCGCCGACGCGGTGCCCGTCGAGTACCGGCTCGAGGTGTCGTCCCCGGGGCTCGATCGCGTGCTCGCCCGGGAGAAAGATTTTACGGCCGCTTGCGGCTCAGAGGTCTCGATCGAGACCCGTGAGCCCCGCGACGGCCGTCGGCGGTTTCGGGGTCGTCTGGTGGGGTTCGAAAAGGGTATCGCGCGGCTGACGGTGGACGGTCGCGACGTGGGCATTCCCTTCGCGGAGGTCGCGAAGGCGAACACGGTCTACAAGGAACGCGAGCGCTACGCAGGCGACACCGCGTTCTGGACTCAGCCAGGCGACATCCCCGAGCGCACCCGCCTGTTCAAGCGGATGGACGGCGCCCACGCCAACGCCACCGAGCTGGAATGCAGCCTGAATCTCGGGTAGGAGC
>JACZXC010000046.1 GCA_022571825.1 Myxococcales bacterium
CATTAATAAGACCGAGGCAAAAGGGATACTACACATAATGCTTTATATGATGAGCACATTCGTTCTCATTTTGATGTTATGGGCAGTTATTTACTTTGAATAATCCGTTGCACTGGTTTTTGCCCTCATCTTCAGGTCCGAAGGCGGGAATATTGGTCGGGACGACCTGGGTCCCGTGGACATAAAGGATTTAACGACTTGGGTTGTGTTGGTTCCGCAGCCGCCTGGCCTGCGCGAAACGTCGCGGTGGGCAGGTCACAATGCGCGGGTCATGAAAACACTATTGGGGTCAGGCGCATAGTTGGCGAAGGGCTCGCAGAACGCAAACCCAAAGCTGATGTAGAGTGCGCGTCCAGGCGCAAATGCCTCCTTGGAACCCGTCTCAAGGCTCAGCCGCGTATACGAGCGCCGCTCCGCTTCCATAATCATGTGATGAAGTACCTTTGAGGCGATCCCTTTTCTGAGATGGTCCTTGGCGGTTCGCATAGACTTGATTTCACCGTGCTGACGATCTAGTTCCAACAATGCTCCGCATCCAAGAAGCTCACTTCCTTCCGATGCTGTCCAAAAGGTGACTTCTGGAGAACATAATGCCTCCATGTCCAGCGCATGGATGCTCTCGGGGGGTGAATCCACTCCCATGTCTTCGAGGTGTTCGCGCAATAGGCTCGCCGCCTGATCTCTTCTTGGATCATCCTCTCGGATTTCCACTTGGAGCGTCTCCTAGCTGTATCACCGCCTGGCATTATGTTGGCTGGCCGTCGAAGACGACGTTGAACACGACGGTCGTGGCCGAGAAGCGGAGGCCCGTGAGCGAGAGCTGTGGCGTCGCGGTGAAGGTGATGAGGCCCTTCAGGATGAGCTCGCTGGTGCTGAACCGGGAGGTTCCGGCCGTCGTGCCGAAAACGACGCTGCCTCCTCCGGCAGTGAAGTCCCCGATCCAGGTTCCCGATCCGCCGGAAAACGACACGGAGTAGGTTCCCGGAGTCGAGGTGGCGGCCGAGTAGTCGACTCCGGCACAGCCCGCGTCGCCGGCGTCGAACACGAAGGTCCCGGTCGAGCTTCCTGCGACGGCGTCGACGTGGCCGCTCACCGTCCCGGTCTCCCAGACGACCGCGGCAACGGCCGCCTGCGAAGCCAGGAGCACGGATCCCACGACGACGACGCACGAGACCAGGCGCTTCACGACCCCTCCGTCCCGAACTCGACAGCATTGGATCACCCACGCGTTGGCCTGTCAATCGGATCTACTTCCGCTTGAGCCAAAGGCATCACCAGCGGCGGGCTGCGGCCGCCTGGGCCGCGGGCCGACACATTCCAGATGCCCGGCCTCCGTGTAGACGTGCGCTCCGGGATCGACCCGAGCCGCACCGGAGTCGCGCGGCAGCGCCGCGGCCCGCTTGAATCCCCCGCCTCCGGCCTGAAATCTCCCGTGGAGTTGTCATAATCGGGAATTCTCGGACACAAAGCCCGCTTGGACTTCCTATCCGCGCAGTCGTCGCCACTATGATCTATGTAGCGGTACAAATCCGTCAGAACAGCAGCCTCATCCGTGCCAACACGGACTCGGTGAACGCGGCGAGCGTGATTGCGTTCAACAACTTCTTCACAACCACGGCGTCTCCGGTCGTCCAGGATGCATCGTTCGCGGACATCTTCCATCGCGGACTATCCGAGCCCGACCTGCTGTCTCCTTCGGAGGCGATTCGATTCCAGTCGCACCTCCAGACGGTGTTCGTTGCCTTCGACACAGGGTTCAAACGAATGCGCAGCGGCGCGATGGATGAAACGCACTGGGAGCCGTGGTCGCGACAGATTCGAGCGTGGATGGGCAATCCAGCTATACGAGCCTGGTGGCGGAATCAGAAGACGCCGTACAGCGAAGAGTTCAAGGCTCACGTCCAGCTGATTACATCAGATGACGCGAAGCGCCCAACGCCCAATGAGTCCGTGTAACCTTCCGTGGCACAGCGCGTTCCAATCGATCCGTGATACCGTCTGGCATTGAACCGGGTGCCTCAGCGACCGTCGGCGGCTTGTGCCGCGGAGCTGGGCGGCCGATCAGTTAGGCGGCACGAGTTGAACAGAGTGGCTCGCTTGTGAGTTGAAGGAGTCTTCATGCAACACCAGGAAGAAACTCTGACTGGCTTCGACGGCCGCGAACTCTTCTTCCAGTCCTGGAAACCGGAGGGTGCTCCAAGGGCGGTAATCGCGATCGTGCATGGTGGCTTGGAACATTCGGGCCACTACCGATTCCTCGTGGATTCTCTCGTGGACAAAGGCTTCGCACTCGCCGGGCTTGATTTGAGAGGGCACGGCAAGTCGAAGGGGAAACGCGGTCATATCATGGATTGGAATGAGATCCGGGAAGACATGGGCTCGTACCTATCCAAAGTGCAGAAGGAGTTCCCCGGTAGGCATCTCTTTCTGTTCGGTCACAGTCTGGGTGGCACGATTGTCCTCGATTATGCACTCCGTCGTTCGCCATCACTCGCGGGAGTCATCCTCTCAGGGGCGGGCATTTCAACGGGCAATGCCAGTCGAATCCTAATTGCAATCAACAAGCTCCTCTCGGCCGTCTTCCCGTCGTTCAGCGTGAATCTGAACTTCGACTTCTCCATCGTCACCCGAGATCCCAGCGTCGTGAAGGAGTACGAAAGTGATCCTCTGATTCTCTCCTCGTTATCGGCTCGCTTTTGGGCCGAGTGCCTGAAGACTATCGCCTGGGTACGGGACCACGCCTCCGACTGGAAGCTGCCCCTGCTGGTGCTTCATGGAAGCGAAGATCAGAACATGCCCATCGAGGACATCAAGGAGTTCTTTGGCGCTCTGACTTGCGAAGACAAGCAACTCATCACCTACGAAGGTGGCTACCACTGCCCCTACAACGACTTGCAGAAAGAGCAGGTCTTCTCCGACATCGAGATGTGGATCGCCAAGCGGTCGTAGGCCTGATGGAGGTCTGCGAGATCTATCACCCGACAACGAGGGCCTCTACAAGTAGAGGAAGCCTTCAACCGTGTGATTCAGAGCCCTGGCGGATTGGTCCCGGGCATCCTCGTCGGCCACGGACGGCAGGTGCACGACCCTCCAAACGTCCTTCTCGCCGAGCGCTTCGCGCACAAAGCCCGCATGGACTCCCTATCCGCGCTCCAGAGCTCCACTTCTACAACCACGAGCGGACCCATCACGGCTATCGCACCCGCGGCCGGACGCCCGCTTCGATCGTGATCGGAGCCAACGAAAGATGAAATCCCATGAAAGACGAGACAAACTGTCAAGACCTATGCGGCATCGGACACACTAGTCGGACGCCCCGGCGCGAAGGGCGAAGATCCCGGCCGGCAACTCGGGGTTGATTTCCAGGTCCCGAAACCAGATCACCGAGTGGGAATCCCCGTCGACGACGTCGAAGGAGACGCGATGCGGGAAGGGGAAACCATCGACCCGCTCGTAGTCATCGAAGTGGGCCTGCCAGGCCACCCGCCCCTCGGCGTCGCGGACCTCGAGCCAGCGCAACCGGGCCTCGGAATCGAAGGCGACCCGCTGAAGCACGGCCCCCCCCGGATCGGCGAGGTCGATCCGGATCTCGCCGTCCCGGGTGAGCTGAGACCCGACCGGCCCGAGGGCCGGGTCGGGCATGGGCAGACCGAGCAACAGCCCCACCGCCTCTTCCGGGGTGAGCGCCAGGGTCGCGACGGTCCACAGCAGCCGCGGGTGGACCCGTCCCGATTCGAAGCTCCGATCATCGACCCGAAACAGCTGGAACTGCTCGCCATCGGTCACCAGTACGGCGAGCGATTGCCCCAAGAATCCCAGAAGCTCCAGACGCAGTCGAGCCGGGCGTTCCAGCACCAGCACCAGCCCTCTGCGAAGCGGGACGATCGCCTCCGCGTCGACGGCCAGGCGGGCGACGCCGCGCAGTGTGCGCCGTTCCACGGCCTCCCGGGTCCACCGCGCCAGCAGAGCGGCCGGACGTGGGTCGTCCGCGGGAAGCGGGACCCCGGGCACCAACGTGCGACAGGCGGTCGCAAGCGTAAGCAAGGCGACCCCCATCGCCGCGCGCCGCACCGCTACTGCAACTCTCGCCGGAGACCCTCGACCTTTTCCAGGAGGTTCGGCTGCTCGCCCAGCCGCGGCTCCAATCGAACGGCTTCTTCGAACCGCTCCAGGGCGAGACTCTTTTGGTTTAAGAGCAGGTAGGTGTCGCCGAGGTGCTCCGAGACGACCGGATCCCCACCGGTCAGCTTCTCGGCGCGCTTCAATTCCTTCAACGCCCGGTCGATATAGCCCTGGGCCTCGCTGCCTCGACCGCTCTCGACAAGCGGTCGCGCGCGCATGTAGTAGACCCAGCCCAGGCTGTCGGCGATGTAGCCATCGTCGGGGCGCAGTTCGATCGCGCGCAAAATCATCCCCTCGGCTTCGTCGAGGTTCGTTCCCGACTCCGCCCAGGTATAGCCGACGAAGTTGAGCGCGCCGGCGTTGTCGGGGTTCCGCTCGAGGGCGCGCTGCATCAGGCTGATCGCCTCGTCGACGCGATCGGCCTCACTGTGGATCACTCCCAGGCTGTAGAGAACCTCGTCATCTTCTGCGGTCCCGTTCAGCATTCCCTCGAGCTGAAGCACGGCACCGTCGAAGTCTCCGACCTCGGCCAGCAACGAGGCCCGGTACAGCTCGAGAGCCCGAGCGGTCTTCACGGAGATCACCGCCTCGACCTCTGCCAGCGCCCCCTCGAAGTCGCCCTGCTGCTCGAGGATGGACGCGACCTGGGTCCGAGCCTCCACGTAGTGCTCGTGATCGATCGGGATCCGATCGAAGGCCTCGATGGCGCCGGAATCGTCGCTGATACGACGCCGGATGATGCCCAGGAAAAAGGCGAGTTCGTGTCGCTCGGGACTCGATTCGAGGACCCGCTCGAAGCGACCTGCTGCCTCGGCGAATTCCCGCCTCTCGTACTTGAGGAATCCGAGGCGCGCGACGCTCCGCAGGTCGCGCGGATACAGATCCTCGATCCCCTCGAATACGACGATCGCGGCATCGAGGTCATTCGCAGCCAGGTGGGCTTCGGCCAGCCGGATCAGCGTCACGTGATGATCTGGATAGCGCTCGAGCACGTCTCCGTACAATGCGATCTCACCGGAGAAATCGCCCCTCGCACGGAGCATGCGCGCGAGCGCATCGTAGACGTTCAGGTTGCCCGGGTCCCGCTCCATCACCTCGCGCAGAAGGCGTTCGGCGTCCACTCCGCGGCCCGTGACCTGGTAGGCCCGGGCCAGTGCACGCCGCGCTTTCAGCGACTCGGGTTTGTGTTGGACCCACCATTCGGCGGCTTCCAGCGCGTCGGGCAAGCGTCGGCTCGCCAGGTACATCCGAAAGAGCATCGAGGCCGCGGTCGCATCGAGGGGATCACCGGCCGGGTCGCGCAGCATGCGCTCGGCGCCGGCTGGATCGCGGGTCAGACGATAGAGCTGGGCCAGAAACAGCCGCAGGGACCGATCTTCGGAATCGAGTTCGTGGGCGCGCTCGGCATGGGCCACGGCGTCCTTCAACCGGTGGACCAGCGCCAGGGCTTCGGCGGTCTTCCGGTGGAGGTACGCCGACTCGTCGTCTTTCGCCACGGCGCGCTCGTAGGCAGCGGCCGCTTCGGACATGCGCCCCTGCTTCCGGGCGAGTTGCGCCACCAGAACGTCGTACTCGGCCGGCGCGAACGGCCGGATCTCGCGGTCCGCCGACGCGTCACCCCGCACTCCCCCCAGGCCGGCGCATCCCAGGAGCGCGAGCTCCGCGACGGCCAGCACAGACCAGAGGATTCGAATCATCGGGGCAGCGGCCATGTCGATCCTAGAATGCATCGCTCATCGTCCCGCCGTCCACCCCGGCTGAGCACCCCCGGAGGTCGATTCGCCTGGGCGACGGAGCGAAAGGGTCCCTCAACCCCGCTTGTCGAGCAGCCGGAGCAGCTTCTCCGTGCTTTCCTCGATCGATTCCCGATTGGTGTCGAGCACCAGCTCCGGATCGAGGGGCGGCTCGTAGGGTGCGGAGATCCCCGTGAATTCGGGGATCTCCCCCGCTCGGGCCTTTTGGTAGAGCCCTTTCACGTCCCGCGATTCACAGGTCTCGAGGCTGGCGTCGACGAGGACTTCGACGAAGTAACCCTCGTCCATCAGCGCTCGGACCGCATCCCGATCCGCGCGATACGGCGAAATGAAGGAGGTGATCACGATCATGCCCGCATCGGTGAACAACTTGGCCACCTCCCCGATCCGACGGATGTTCTCGGTGCGATCCTCGGGGGAGAAGCCGAGGTTCTGGTTCAGGCCGTGACGGATGTTGTCGCCGTCGAGGACGTAGGCGCAACGTCCTCGCCGGATCAGGGCGGCCTCGACGGCAACGGCGATCGTCGACTTACCCGAGCCCGACAGCCCCGTCAGCCAGACGGTGACGCCTTTCTGGCCCAACAGGCGCTCGCGGTCGGCTCGCCCGATACTGCCAGCGTGCCAGGTGATGTTGGTGCTCTGTGTAGAGGTCAAGCGGAGACTCCGGCACCCATCAAACAGTTCGAATCACAGTCGGGGCAGGGTAGCGCGCCCTGCCGGTTTGATCGGTTTGATCGGCTCGATGCCCGATCAGCCCTTCGAGTTCGACGGGCTGGAGGGCGGACCCGGCCCACCCCCCCGGCCCTTCTCCCGAAGCTCTCGAACCAGCGCGATCAGCCGCTCCGCGACCCATTCGATCTCTTCTCGGGTGTTCCAGCGACCGAGGCCGAAGCGCAGGGAGGCCCGGGACCAGGCGTCCGATAGGCCCAGAGCGCGCAGCACGCGGCTCGGCTCGGGGCTCGCCGACGAGCAGGCGGATCCAGAGGAGAGGGCGACGTCCCGGAGCGACGCAATCAGGGCGTCGGCCTCGACCCCGGCGAAAGCGACGTTGAGGTTGCCGGGAAGTCGCCGGTCCGGATGCCCGTTCTGCTGTAGGTCTTCGAGCCCTTCCCGGAGCCGCGCCCAGAGGAGATCCCGCAGCTCTTGCACCCGGGCCGACTCCTCCTCCAGGGACCCGAGGCACAGGTCCACGGCCTCGGCGAAGCCCACGATCAGGGGAAGCGACAGAGATCCGGACCGGAAGCCCCGTTCTTGTCCCCCCCCGTGGAACAACGGCTCGATGCGTATCTGCGGCCTCCGATTTCGCACATACAGAGCCCCGATACCGGGGGGGCCGTAGAGCTTGTGTGCGCACATCGAGAGCAGATCGACGCCCAGAGCCTCGACGTCGATGGGAATCTTGCCCACCGCCTGGGCGGCGTCGGTGTGGAAGAGCACGCCCCGGTCCCGGCAAATCCGGCCGATCGCCTCGAGGGGCTGGAGCACACCGATCTCGCTATTCGCCGCCATGACCGACACCAGTCCGGTGCGAGCGCCGATGGCGCGGCGAATGTCATCGGGGTCGACGAGCCCGAAGCGGTCGACGGCCAGAACCGTGACCCGGAAGCCCTCCTTCTCGAGAGCGGCGCAGCTCTCGAGCACCGCCGGGTGCTCCGTCTTCAACGTGATCAGGTGATCTCGATGCGACCGATAGGCCCGTGCGATTCCCTTGAGGGCCAGATTGTCGGCCTCGGTGGTCCCGCTGGTGAACACGATTTCCCGGCCATCGGCGGCGCCGATCGCGGCCGCCAGTCGCTCGCGGGCCTCTTCCACGGCGGCCTCGGCGCGCCAGCCGAAAATGTGGCTCGCGCTCGCCGCGTTTCCGAACCGCTCGGTGAAATAGGGCTCCATCGCCGCGGCGACCCGCGGATCGGTGGGCGTAGTCGCGTGGTGATCCAGATAGATCGGAAACTTCAGACCCACTCGAAGCTTCGGGTCCACTCAGGCGCCGAACGACTCTCCACACCCACAGGTGTTCTTCGCGTTCGGATTGAGCATCTTGAAGCCCGACTCCTGGAGGGTGTCGACGAAGTCGAGGGTGGTCCCGACCAGGTAGAGAGCGCTCTTCTCGTCGACGATGACTCGGACGCCGCCCTGGTCGAGCTCGGTGTCCTGCTCGCCGACCTCGTCGTCGAAGGCGAGCTCGTAGCGCAATCCGGAGCACCCCCCGCCCACTACCTTCAGCCGCAGGCCGTGGGATTTCTCCTTGCCTTCCTTCTCGAGCAGATCCCTGATCCGCTCGGCGGCCATGTCGGTCACTTCGATCAGAGCCATCGCTTTGGAGCCTCCCGTCGGTTGCCTGTCGGCTTCCTATCGGCTTCCTGTGGGCTTCCTGTGGGCCTCCTGTGGATTCCCGTCTCGATCACATGACAGGATAGAGGGCCCATCCCCGCCGTCAACGCGCAACCGTCTCTCCCCACTCATCGGCCGCCGGCGCCCGCAGCCACAGAAAGACTTCCCGGTTCCCCTTGGGCCCGGTCAGCCGGCTCTGCACCTCGCCAGCGGGATGATAGCCGAGCTCCTCGGCACGCTGGCGAACCGAGGCCACGGCCTGGGCACGCAGGGCATCGTCGCGGACCACCCCTCCCTTTCCAACCTGCCGGCGCCCGACTTCGAATTGGGGCTTGACGAGCACCAGCAGGTCGGCCCGGGGGGCGACCTCCCGCAGCCGAGGAAGCAGCAGGCGCGCGGAAATGAACGCGACGTCGACGGTGACGAGATCGATCCGCTCGGGGAGACCGGCTCGCTGCAATCGTCGGGCATTGGTGCGTTCGAGCACCCGGACACGCGAATCGTTGCGGAGCCGCGCGTCGAGCTGGCCGTAGCCGACGTCCACCGCCGTGACCTCGCGCGCTCCCGCCTGGAGCAGGCAGTCCGTAAAGCCACCGGTGGACGCGCCGACATCCAGGCAGACCCGGCCGGTGGGATCGATCGCCAGATCTTCGAGGGCACCGGCCAGTTTTTCGCCGCCCCGCGACACGTAACGACGATCGGTGCCCCGCAGACGGATCCGGGCCTCGGATCGGACCCGCACGCCCGGTTTGTCGCGAGGGGTGTCGTCTACGAGAACGCGGCCGGATCGAATCAGGGCCTGGGCGCGGGTACGGTTGACGGCGAGCCCGTCGCAGACCAACCGCTCGTCGAGGCGCTGTCCCTTCAACCCGAACGTCGCGTGCCGGTGCCCCCGGACTCCCCCGACCCCTGCAAGAGCGATGCGACGGCCCGGGCGATTCCGTCGCTATCGAGCCCCAGAGCGGATCGGATCGCGCTCGGGCTTCCGTGCTCGATGAGCTGATCGGGAATTCCCAGGCAGCGGGTGGGAACGCACACCCCGGCCTCGGCCAGTGCCTCCAGCACCGCCGCACCGAAGCCGCCCATGGCGCTGTGCTCCTCGACCGTCACCACCGCACCGCAACGTCGGGCCAGCGCCACGATGCGCGCCGCATCCAGGGGCTTGACGAAGCGTGCGTTGAGGACCGCCACCGAGATTCCCCGGGCATCCAGCTCCGCCGCCGCCTCCAGGGCCGGGTGGACCAGGTTGCCCAGGGCCACGATCAGGGCCCCATCCCCGTCGCGCAGCAGCTCGGACTCGCCGATGGGCACCGCCTTGATCTCGGGATCGAGGGGCACGCCGAAGCCGGTGCCGCGGGGGTAGCGCAACGCCGCCGGGCCCGGGTACTCGATCGCCGTGCGAAGCATGTGTTGCAGCTCGTTCTCGTCCTTGGGCGCCATCACGATGATGTTGGGAAGGGTGCGCAGATAGGCGCAGTCGAAGAAGCCCTGGTGGGTCGCACCATCGGCTCCGACCAGCCCCGCCCGGTCCATCGCAAAGGTCACGTCGAGATTCTGGATGCAGACGTCGTGGACCACCTGGTCGTAGGCACGCTGCAGGAAGGTCGAGTAGATCGCGGCCACCGGCTTCATGCCCTCGGTGGCAAGGCCCGCGGCGAAGGTCACCGCGTGCTGTTCTGCGATGCCCACGTCGTAGAAGCGCCGGGGAAATACCCGTTTGAAGCGGTCGAGACCGGTGCCATCCGCCATCGCCGCGGTGATTCCGACGATGCGGTCGTCTTCGCGGGCGAGACGAATCAGGGTGTCCGCGAAGACGTCCTGGTACTTGGGCGGTCCCGGTTTGGAGGGGTGGAACCTGCCGGACTCGATCTCGAAGGCGCCCACCCCATGGTACTTGTAGGGGTTCTGCTGCGCCGGCTCGTACCCGTAGCCCTTGGCGGTCAGGACGTGTACGAGAATCGGTCCTTCCCCGTTTGCAAGCATCTGCTTGACGTTCTCGAAGGTTTCGAGCAGCACGTCGATCCGGTGACCCTGAATCGGACCCACGTAGCGGAAGTTGAGGGCCTCGAAGAGAAGCCCCGGCGAGAAGAAGACCTTGACCGACTCCTCGGCCTTCTGCGCCCAGTGCAGCATGTCACCGGGAAGCGATCCCAGGAATTCTTTGGCCCAGCCCTTGATCGTGCGCACCATCGGCTTGGAGAGCTTCCGCGAGAGAAACGACGAGAGGGCGCCCACATTGGGCGAAATCGACATCTCGTTGTCGTTGAGCACGACGACGAGGTTCGTCTGCTGCAGATGACCGGCCTGATTCAGGGCCTCGAAGGCCATCCCACAGGTCATGCCACCATCGCCGATCAGGGCGATGGCGCAGTGATCCCGACCTTGGTGTTGCATCGCGCGGGCCATCCCCAACGCGGCAGAGATCGAAGTTCCGGCGTGTCCCGCGCCAAAGTGATCGTAGGGCGACTCCGACCGCCGCAGGTACTTGGCGATTCCGTCTTCCTGACCGATGCGGTCGAACTGCTCGCGCCGTCCCGTGAGCATCTTGTGCCCGTAGCCCTGGTGTCCAACATCGAGGACCAGGCGATCGTCGGGGGTGTCGAAGATGTAGTGCAGAGCCGTCAGCAGCTCCACGGCCCCGAGGCTCGACGCCAGATGCCCTCCGGTACGGGAAACACGCTGGATGATCTCCTCGCGCAGCTCTTCCGCGACCCGTTTGATCTGCTCTCGCGGAAGCTTGCGCAGGTCTTTGGGAGACTGGATCTGCGGCAACAGCGGCGGCTGACTCATTCGCTCCTCCGGACCGCGAAGCGCGCCAGCTCGCGCAGCGGTTCAGCCCGTTCGCCCAGAGTGTCGACCCCGCGAAGCGCCGTGTCCAGCAGGGCTTCGGCGCGCTCTCGGGCCGCATCGCGCCCCACCGCCTTCACCAGAGAACACCCGTCCTCGTCGCCCTCGTCCAGCAGGTCGTCGGCGATCTGGAAGGCCACCCCCACGGCCCTGCCAAAGCATCGCAGCCGCACGAGGGTGGCGTCGCCGGCTCCGCCCAGACGTGCGCCGCCGACCACCGCGGCTGCGATCAACGCCGCCGACTTGCGCCCATGGACCGACTCGATGCGCGCAGGGTCCACGTCGTTGGGGTCGAAGCCCAGGTCGTCGACCTGGCCTCCCACGAGCTCGAGGGAGCCCGCGGCCTCGGCCAGATCCCGGCTGGCTGCGAGCAGTCGTTCGGTCGAGCCCTCCGCCACCGCCAGCACCCGGAAGGCCACCGCCAGCAGCGCATCGCCCGCCAGCAGCGCGGTGGCCTCCCCGAAGGCTACGTGCACGCTCGGGCGCCCCCGCCGCTCGGCGTCGTCGTCCATGCCGGGCAGGTCGGC
>JACZXC010000415.1 GCA_022571825.1 Myxococcales bacterium
ATCAACCTGGTCAGCAACGCCATCGACGCCCTGGAAGAGACCCGAGACGCAGATCCGCGCATCGACGTCGAGATGGGTGAGAACCTGGCCGGTTCCGAGGTATGGGTGCGAATCCGCGACAACGGTCCGGGTATCGACGCCGACGCCCGGGACCGGATTTTCAGCCCTCTCTACACGTCGAAGGTGAAGGGCACGGGACTCGGTCTTTCCATTACCCGGAAGCTCGTCGACGCCCACGGCGGGACCGTCGAGCTGGAATCCGAGCTGGGTCGCGGCACGGAGTTCCTCGTCAGATTGCCCAGAGCGCCGCGCAAGGAGGATCTCCCCTCGTGAAGCCCCGCATCCTGATCGTGGAGGACGAACGCGCGATCCAGATCGCGCTGACGGGCCTGCTCCGGCGCGACGACTACGAAGTGGACGTCGCCGGAAGCGGCGAAGAGGCCATCGCGAAGCTCGAGAACGCCAGCTTCGACCTGATTCTCACCGACCTGGCTCTGGGCCGCGGCCTCTCGGGCATGGACGTGCTGCACACCGCGAAGAAGCTTCGGCCCGAGTCGGCGGTGGTGATGATCACCGCACACGGATCCGAGAAGATCGCCGTCGAAGCGATGAAGGGCGGCGCCGAGGACTATGTCCCCAAGCCCTTCGACAATGACGAGATCCGCCTGGTCGTTCGCCGTGCCCTCGATCGAACCCGCCTGGAACGCGAGAACCGCCTGTTGCTCGAACAGGCGCAGCGGCAGTTCAGCCTGGGAAAGATCATCGGATCCGGCCCGGGGATGCAGCGCGTGTTCGAGACCATCCACAAGGTCGCGGAGACGGACCTGACGGTGCTGGTTCGGGGCGAAAGCGGGACCGGCAAGGAGCTCGTCGCCCAGGCGCTGCACAACCGCAGCGCCCGCAAGAACCGGCCCTTCGTCGCGGTGAACTGTGCCGCGATCAGTCCCGAGCTGGTCGAGAGCGAGCTCTTCGGCCACGAGAAGGGCGCGTTCACGGGAGCCGACGCCCGCCGTCAGGGCCGCTTCGAGGCCGCCGATGACGGCACCATCTTCCTCGACGAGATCGGGGACATGGCGCTCGAGACCCAGGCCAAGATCCTCCGCGTGCTCGAAGAGCGCTCCTTCGAGCGGGTGGGCGGAACCCGTCCGATCGATGTCAACGTTCGAGTGGTTGCGGCGACCCACCGCAACCTGGAGGAGGAGGTCGTGAAGGGCAGCTTTCGCGAGGACCTCTACTACCGACTCAAAGTCGTCGCGATCGAGCTGCCGTCCCTGCGCGAGCGCTCCGAGGACGTGCCCGCGTTGGCCCAGCGCTTCCTCGAGGAAGTGACCGAGCGGCTCGGACGGGAGAAGAAGCGGATCGGCGAGGATGCCCTCGCGGCTCTGGTGAAGTACCCGTGGCCCGGCAACGTGCGCGAGCTGCGCAACGTGATCGAGCAGGCGGTGGTCCTGGCTTCGCAGCCCACTCTCGAGGAGGCGGACCTGAATCTGCCCGGCGACGACTCGTCATTGCGCAGCCCCGAATTGGGCGATTCCGACCTCCCGTTCAGCGACGCGAAGAAGCGCGCGGTTGGGGAGTTCGAGAGGCGTTTCCTGCTTCGGGCCCTGCGCAGCAACAACGGGAATGTTTCCCGAGCGGCCGAGTCGATCGGGATGGTGCGCCAGAGCCTGCAACAGAAGATCCGCGAGCTCGGCCTTCGCTCCGAAGATTGGACCAACGGAAACTGAACGGGAACCCGAACAGGAAACCGAAAGGATAGGAGGACGTCCCATGCTCACCGAACGACCGCAAGGCCTCTTCGGCCGCCTGACCAACCTGATTCGGGGAATCTTCGGAATCTGGTTGCGCGACACGGAGCGACAGAATCCGCGCGCTGTCTACGAGCAGGCGATCAACGAGCGGATGCGACAGTACCGGGACTTGAAGGAAGCCGTCGCCGGAATCCTGTACATGCGAACCAAGCTCGAGAGCGAGATCACCGAGCGGCGCGCCGAGATCGCGCGCCTGCACGATGAGACCCGTCGCGCCGTGCGTCGGGGCGAGGATGACATCTCCCTCACGCTGATCGCCCACAAGCAGGTGCTGATGGACGACCTCGAGCGCGCGGACCGCGAGCTCGAAGGTGTGCGCTCCGAGGCGGAGGAGGCGAAGACCAACCTGATCCAGTTCCGGGAGGAGATCCGGTCCCTCAACCGGGAGAAGGGTCGGATGCTGGCGACTCTGGCCAATGCTCAGGCGCGGAGGCGGATTCAGGAGGCCCTGGAAGGTCTGTCCGTCGATGCCGAAATGAAGGCCCTGGAGGGAGTTCGCGAGCACATCGCCCGGATCTCCACCGAGGGCAGACTCGACCGCGAGCTGGGAGGGGATGACGGAATGCGCGAGCGCCTGCGCTCGATTCGCGATGAGGTGCGCAGCGAGGGGGCCAGGCGGGAGCTCGAGGCGTTGAAGTTGCAGCTTCGGCCCTCGGTGCTGCCCGAGCGGGCTCCCGAATCCGCCGCGGTTCACGAAGAGCGGGTCCTTCCCGTGGTCGCGCGCTGAAGCATTCGCCGTGGGGGGGGCGCCTCGCGGGTGCCGGGCGAGGGACCCGAGCCCACCCCAGCCCGTCGGGGCCCTACGCGATCTGTTGGCTGATCCAGGCCCGCAGCCAGGGAAGATCGGAGTCTTCGAGGCCTGCGCCGACCATCAGGCGGCCGTCGGCGGTGACGACCGCGACCCCTCGTTTGTCTGCGCTTCGTGTCTGGATCCGCAGGGTCTGAACGGCGCTGCGCGCGATCCGTTGCCGCCGCCAGGTCCGCCCGAGCAACTCCAGCTCGCGGATCAGGCTGTCGTGCTGAACTCGGATCCGCTCCCGGATCAAGGCGTTCGACAGAAAGTAGAGCCCGGCCCCCCAGAATGGGAAGGGGATCAGCCAGCCGATGAGCGGCGGCTTGACGGCTTGGCTGGCGAAGAACCCGACCCCGCAAGACAGCAGGAGGAAACCGATTCCAACGGCCTTGAGCTTCGACACCATCCCGCGATGCAGCGTGCCGCGGATCACGATCGATC
>JACZXC010000416.1 GCA_022571825.1 Myxococcales bacterium
GAGGTCGAGCCTGAGGGCGATAACGTCGATCTTGCCATCGAGATGCACGGTGCGCAGGCGCACAGATCCCCGGTCTGGCCGATCCTTCACCGCCGCCAGGAAGGCATCGAGGTCGGGGGTCGGAAGACCATCGACGGCGACGATGCGCCGGGTGGCCCGCAGACCGAAGCGATTCGCGGGCGAGCCGTAGTAGAACCAGGAGACGTAGACACCCTCGGGATCGACGTTTCGCTGAGCCGCCGCGGCGCGGTGGGGAGCCTGGAGAAGCGCCCCCGCCCAGATTGCACAGCGATCGGTCCCCCGGCCGTCGAGGGGCAGGGTTTCGATCTCGATCTCGAGCGTTTCGCCGCCGCGGACGATCGCGACCCGGACCTTGTCGGCCTGGGCCGCGCGCTCGATTTCGACGAGGTCGATCGCGGGCTCGCCGTCGACCGTCACCAGCAGATCGCCTTCCCGGAGCAGATCGGCGGCCGCGCTTCCGGCCGTGCGACGCACCACGGAGAACACAGTCCGGCGCGACCCGTCACGTTGTTCCAGCCGCTGGGCCGCGGGCTCGGGCAGGCCCCGGTTGCGCGCGCTGGCCAGGGTCAAGGATTCCAGCTCGACACCCAGGCTGCGCCAGCCGACGGGCCGGCCCTCGCGCAGCGGGGTGATCACCTGGAGCAGGCGATCCGCAGCGATCCCCGCAAAGAAGGGCCTGGGTCCCTTCGAACCCTGGGCGGCAAAGGAAGCCCACAACGCATACACACGTCCCCGGGCGTCCGCCAGAACACCCCCCACCGTCGACATGGTGTCGGCTACAGAAATCAGCTCCAGGTTCGCCTCGCGGAATCGGGGCGGGTTCGTGAGCGGCAGTACCGGCGCTTGCAGGCCCGCCACCTGGGTCTTGCGGGCGACGATCCCGTCCTCCGTCGTCCGTCCGACCAGCCAGACGCGATCGCCGAGATCGAGGGAGCCCGAATGAAACCTGGCGCTGCGGACCGGCGTATCGCCCAGGAGGACCGGGTCGTAGGACACGACGGCGAAGTTGTGGGTCGGATGCAGATAGACGACCTGGCCGGGAACCTCCACCGAGGCGGCGAAGGTGATGCGCGCATCGCCGATGGCGACCGGCACCGTCTCGCGATCGACGATGACGAGCCCGCGTTCCGCATCGACCACGAGTCCGGTGCCGCGGTAATAGTCGCCGTACGTGCCATCCAAGCGATAGGGAATGTCGAAGTCCACCATGACCAGGGACGGCGCCAGCTTTCGCGCCGGCTTTTCTCCGCTCTGAGAAAAGGTCGTGGAGATCGGATGCGGAGGCACCGGTGGCGGGGAAGGCGGGGACGGCGTGCAGGACCAACGCCCGGTCGGATCGTCCCGCTCACATCGGGCCATGGTGAACCAGCGCCGGTCGACGCGGACGACGGCCACCTTCTCGGTCTTTGGATTCCGCAGCCCGAAGTATCGAATGGAAATGGGGGAGCCCGCGGGAACTTCGGTGAGCCGAGCCTCCAGGTCCGCGAGGTTGCCGACGGGTTGCCCTCCCACCGCCGTGACGACCACACCCCTCGGCACGTTGGCCCGGGCGAACATGTAGCCGGGATTCGCCAGAAACAGGCCGGCGACGGGTACGGAGTGATTTCGCGCCTGCTGGTAGGAGAGCGGATGGAGCACCGCCCGGCCCACCTCCAGGTAGGAGGACGGGGTGATCTCGCGCAGGTCCTGGACCGTCATTTCGACGACCACGGGTTCCCCACCGCGTTCGACCTCCATCCGGATCGACTCGCCGACGCGGGCATCCAGACGCGTTTCCACCGGGAGAAACGAGATCACCGGCCGACCGTCGATCCGCAAGATCACGTCGCCCACTTCGAGGCTGCCATCGGCGGGCCCACCGGGCACGATCTGGTGCACGATCAGCATGCCGGTTCCATCGGGGAAAGTTTCACGCACGACCGCTTCGGATTCTGGCCGAAGACCCAGTCGCCTCAGCTCGTCGTAGGGACGATGCCGAAATACCGCCTGGAGCGTGCCGCGGGATACGCTCTCGCCCCTGCGCAGCAGGGCGAGCGCGCGAACCGCGGCGTCCAGGGGAAGGTAGTAGCTGGAGGCGGCCCGGAGGCTTCCCCCCGCGTTCAGGGCGACGGCGCGCCCCGAGATATCGACGACCGGCGAACCCGACGAGCCCCCCGAAGTCGACGAAGCCGCTTGATAATAGAAGGTATTGAAATCGTTGTAGCCATCCGTCGAGTACTGGGGCGCGTCGCGATCCAGACGGGCCAGGGTTCCCGCCAGAATCGAGAGCTTCTCCCCGGCGTCGTTGCCGACGACACGGATCTCGGTGCCCACACGCGCGTTCTCGGGCGCGAGGGCCAGAGCCTCCGGCACCATGAAGCGCACGTCCCTCGGGTCGTACCGGTAGAACCCGAAATCGTGAACTGGATCGCGGTAAATTGGCTCGACGGCAACCTCTTCGTGGTCGAGAAATACCGCTTCGGCTACGGCGGGGCCCGGCTTCACGACGTGGCGATTGGTCAGGATCAGGCCTCGCTCGGCATCGACGACGAAGCCGGTGGCGGTCTCGAAGGCGGGCATCTGGGTATCGAAGGCCCGAGGTACGCTGACCCGCAGGACCACGACCGCCCGAGCCACCCGGTCCAGGGTCGCTTGCCAGTCGCCCCGAGAGCCCCGCGGTTCCCGCCCCACAGCGCTGGTTGCGAACAGGGCGACGGCTGTTGCGATGGCGACGCTAACTCGGGGCACGTGGGGTCGTCTCGGGGAGAATGCGCCGGAGGTAGCGTTGCACGTATTTCCCGAGTACGTCGGCCTCGAGGTTCATGCGATCGCCGGGGCGACGTTCGCCGAGGGT
Source organism: Myxococcales bacterium (assembly GCA_022571825.1). Lineage (GTDB taxonomy): Bacteria > Myxococcota_A > UBA9160 > UBA9160 > SMWR01 > JACZXC01. Next base: position 2,855 of record JACZXC010000416.1, read on the forward strand.
GGTCTCGGTCAGGGTGTGGGGAATCAGGGCAACGTCGAATCCCGACTCGGCGACGCCCACCACCGTCAGAGACACCCCGTCGATGGCGACCGAGCCCTTCTCGATCAGGAGGTCCGCAAAGTCGGATCCGCAATCGACGAACAGCCTCACGTCGTCGCCTCGGCGCTCGAGAAGACGGACGC
>JACZXC010000417.1 GCA_022571825.1 Myxococcales bacterium
TGATCGATACCTCGCCGTTGCCCGGCAAGACGCTGTTGCTGGGTCAACGGCGCTTGCTGCGCTTCGAATGGCCCGCCGGGGCCGTGCCGGCCGCCGCGGCGTTCCGGCGCGATGGCAACCTATGGCTGGTGTTCGACCGCCCGCCGCCGGGTGACCTGGCCGGCGAAATCGCCAAGGCCGCCCCCGAGCTCGATTTGGGTCCTCCATCCCGCCTCGGGCTCGCTTCCCATCGACGGCCGCCTGTTGTCGAACCCCCCCAGGCCGCCGAAGGAACATGCCTCATCCCCGCTGGACGTGTTTACTGCTGGCCGATAGGGGAGTCAAGTGGAAATCCACAAAATCTGGGGTCTTATCGGGAGAGAATCCACAACAGGTTGACCCGAATCACGATTTTCGGAAGTAGGGACTTCGCGCAGACCCACCAGACCAAAGTTGAATTCAGACCCACGCAGACTGGCCGGCTAAGTGGTGGATTCAGCTGGCGGAAGGCTTTTCCGGATCACTTGAAGCTGGGCTTCGCTCATGTCCACGAACCGGACCGCGAAGCCGTCCTTTGTCTGCCGGACGACGGTACCCCGAAATGCGGTGTCAAAGGAACCGGAGAAGAACGAGAACCGCAACTGTATCTCCGTCTGGATCGGGATCGATGGAGAGACGTACTCGATCAGGACACCCGAGAGAGACAGATTCTCGGTGAGACCACTCCCGATATGGGAGTTTTCATATTCGGTCGGTACTTGGACGTCAAATCTGGGTGCTACGCGCCTCTCTTCAACCCTCATGATCACTCACAACAGCAGCCCTCACGGCTGTGCACGGCAAGGCTAGCGGCCCCTGCATAGAACACGGCTGTCGATCTTGACGTTCGACTCCCCAGGCGGAGCACTTGAGGGCGAGGGATTGGCTCTGAAGTTCGTTGCGTGCGCTGGGATTCTTATTGGCTCCGGAGAAACGCGGGGGCGGCTGTCTCCGCCCGAACCGAGGAAGGAGGGGCTCCTTCGGGTCTCGGACGACGGCACGGTGTCACTCGGGCAGGCCGGTGAGGCGAATTCCGAGGCCTTCGGGAACCTTGTATCGGACGTTCAGCCCGATCAGCAGCGCGGTGATCGATTCCACGATTCGCGCGTTCGAGAGAGGCCCGCCGTCGACGGCGCGGAGACCCGGGACCAGGCCACAGAGCGCCATCACCCGCTGTCGCGCGGGTTTGGCCCCCGACACGACGACGTCACACTCGACCGCTGCGTCGAGGGCCTGGAGACGCTGGGCCGACACATTTTGGAAGGCCGACACGACGCTCACACCCTTGGGGACGAGCTCGGCGACCAGCTCGGCGCAGGAACCCTGCCAGATTCCGAGGGTCCGCACCGCAGCATCGCCGATGGCCGTGGCCAGCGGGACGGCCATCGAGACCACGATCTGCTCGGGCCGGAGGGACTCTCGAATCGCCTTGACGGTGGCGGAGGTGTGCTCGAAAGGAACCGACAGGATCACCACCGGCGCACGGGTCACAGCCTCGTTGTTCTCGCATCCGGAAACCAGCGCCCCGGGGACCGTCGACTGCACCTTCTCCGCGGCGGCGAGGGCTCGATCGAGCTTTCGCGAGCCAATCACCACCACCCGGCCGGCGGCCGTAAATCGCAGAGCCAGCCCAAGCCCCTGATCACCGGTGCCACCCAGGATTGCGATCGCGTTCTCATTGATTGTAGCCACCGACCCAGCCTAGCATTCCACAACGACGCCGATTCTCCGACGACCTCCGATCCCCGACCGCCTCCGATCCAGAAGGGGAGGGTCGATTCGATACCCTCGCGGCTCATGGTCGCTGATGAAGCCGCCTTCACCCCGACGGGCTTTCGCCAGAAGAGCTCCCGCGAGTTCGCCATCTCGTGGTCAGACGGGGTCGAGAGCGTGTACCCGGTTCGGGCTCTGCGGCTCGCCTGCGCCTGCGCTCATTGCATCGACGAGTGGAGCGGCGAGGGGCGTCTCGATCCGGCCTCGGTTCCCGACGACGTCCATCCGCTGAAGATCGAATCGGTGGGGCGTTACGCGATCCAGATCGAGTGGAGCGACGGCCACGGCACCGGTATCTATCCGTTCCGCCGGCTTCGCGCCCTTGCCGACGCCGTCGCCGACGACCCCACGAAGCCTCCGTGATACCCTGCCGCGCCATGGCCCCGATCGACTTTCCGGCGGCAGCGCGCGCAGCCGAGGCGGCCGCAGATGCAGCCCGCCGCGAGATCCTGCCGCGTTTCCGCTCGGTCTCCGTGGAAACCAAGTCCGATGGAAGCCCGGTCACCGAGGCCGATCGCGCTGCCGAGCGGGCGATCCGAGCCACCCTCCGGGAGGCCTTCCCCGATTTCGCGATTCACGGTGAGGAGTACGGCGAGGAGACCGGGAGCGGGGACGCGTCTTGGCTGGTGGATCCCATCGACGGCACGATCGGGTTCTCTCGGGGCATTCCCCTTTTCACGACGTTGATCGCCCTGCTCGTCGAAGGGGAGCCCGTGCTCGGCTTGATCGACTGCCCCACGCTGGACCAGCGCTACCTCGGCTGGAAGAACGGCGGCTGCCGGCGCAACGGCGTCCCCATCCACGTCTCTCAAGAGAGCGACCTGCGCAAGACGATCATCTCCCACGGCGACCCGCTCTGCTTCGAGCGGTCCGGACAACAGCCGGCCTTCGCCCGAATGGCCCGGGAGATTCCGATGCTGCGCGGCTATACCGACGGGTTCGGACACGCATTGGTGCTCGACGGCGGCGTCGGCGCCATGGTCGACCTTCACCTGAATCCCTGGGATGCCGCAGCGACGCAGATCCTGGTCCCCGAAGCGGGCGGTCGCTGCGTGTCGCTCCCGGAGCGAGGGGGGATGCTCGGACTGATCTTCGGAAGCCCCGCCCTCGTCGAGCAACTCGAAGACTTCTTCGGCGACTAGGAGCCTGACTCAAGACTCGATTCGGGGTTCATGGATGCCCGCATTCCTTCTCGCAACCCCGGCCTCTCGAACTGAAACAGACCATTCTGTGAGGGCCGTTT
>JACZXC010000047.1 GCA_022571825.1 Myxococcales bacterium
ACTGGCCGTCACCGGGGTGCGCGAGTTCGGGCGCACGCTGATCGGGGAGGTCAAGGGCGCGGTCGTCTCCCTACTCGCCCTCGATCGAGCCATCGTCGAGCAGAGCCGCGTGATCGCCGCGGCTGGCACGCTGGCGCAGGCGTCTTCGGAACGATTTCGGGTGGCCGAGGTCTCGGAGGCGGATGTGAATCTGCTCGAAATCGAGCTGGCGCGCTTCCGGCAGGACCTCCGCCTTCTCGAGCTCGAGCGCGGTACGGAGGGGCTACGCCTCAACCAGCTGCTCAACCGCCCGCCCGAGCCGCCGGTCGCGGTCGCGGGCGACCTCGGCGCCCCACTATTCAGCCCCAGCGCGCCGGGTCAGCTGGCGGAGGACGCGATCTCGCGACGCCCCGATCTCCACCGCTTTCGGCTGGAACAGGATCGCGCCGGGGCCGAGGTGCGGCTGGCGCGCGCCGAGGCCTGGGAGGACTGGACCCTCGGCTTCGGCTGGGATTTCGACCGGCAGGTCTTCGAGAACGGTCCGATCGGTGTCAAGCGCGACGATTTCGTCGGCCTCGGGCTCACGGTCCCACTGCCGGTGTTCAACCGCAACCAGGGCCGCATCACGGCCGCGGAAGCCGAGGGCCGGAGGGCTGTGGCCCAGGCTTTGGGTCGCGAACGCCTGGTGGAGATGGAGGTCGGGACCGAGTTCCGCCGGGTCGCGGAGCTCACGCGGATCGCCGCGGAGTACCGCGACCGCATCGTCCCACGCGCCACGCGCAACGTGCGCCTGCTCGAAAAGGGCTATCGCGAGGGCTTGGTCGGGGTCGCCGCGCTGGTGCAGGCGGAGCAGCAGTACGCAGAGGCCGCCATCCGCTACGCACGCACCCTGGGCGAGCTGCGTCATGCCGAAGTCGACCTCGAGACCGCAGCGGCGGCCAGTCCGCTTCTGAAAACCAAACTCTCCACGGAGGGAAAGCCGTGAGATCCATCGGAATCTTCCTGGCCATCGCCGCCATCGCGACCACTCTCGTTGCGGCGCCCGACGCGGGACGCGCGCACGAAGGGCACGATGAAGCCCCCGGTGCGGCCACGGCAGCCGGGGGCGCCGAAGGCCCCGTGCGCGTCTCGGAGGTCGCGCGCCGCAACCTGGGCCTGCGGACCGAAGAGGCGGAGCTTCGCACCCTCGAGCGAGCCCTGACCGTGATTGGCGAGATCCGGGCCGAGCCCGACCGGTCAGCGACGGTCTCGAGTCGAATCGCCGGGCGGGTGGCCGCCGTTTACGCCAAGGAGGGTGAGCGCGTGAAGCGCGGTCAGCGGCTGGTCGAGATCGAGAGCTTTCAGGTCGGCGATCCCCCGCCGAGGGCTCGATACGCGGCGCCGATCGCCGGAACCGTGGTGGATCGCCACGTCGTGGTGGGGGACGACGTCGAGCGGAACGGTCACCTCTTTGAGATCGCAGACCTGACGCAGTTGCTCGCGGTGGGCCGCGTCTTCGAGGGTCAGATCGGCCGCGTCGCTGTCGGCCAGAAGGTTCGCGTGCGGGTTCCCAGCTATCCGGAGAAGGTCTTCGAGGGCGTCGTGGAACGCCTCGCCGGACAGCTGGACGCCGCGAGCCGGTCTCTTCCGGTGTACGTCCAGGTGGCCAACCCCGAAGAGGAGCTCCGCCCGTACATGCGCGCCACGTTGAGCCTCGTGACCGAGCGCGCGGACCTCGCCCTGGCGGTCCCCAAGAGTGCGGTGCTCGGCGAGTTCGGAAATCCCTTCGTCTTCGTCCAGCGCGAAGACGAGCCCGACCTCTTCGAGCGCCGTGCGGTGGTGACGGGGCTCTCGGACGATCGCTACATTGAGATCGCAGACGGAGTCCTTCCAGGCGAACGCGTAGTCACTGAAGGCAACTACTCACTCCAGTATCTGCCGCCGGTTGCCGAGCCCGCTTCAGAATCCGAGGCGATGACTGGCCAGGAAGGTCGCGCGCACGAAGAGATGAGCCGGTGGCCCTGGTTGCTCGCGGTCGTGGTCATCTCGACCGTGGCCGTCGTGCTGCTCCTTCGCGCCCGCAGACGCGCCCCGAGTGGAGCCCACTAGGTCATGCTGAACCGATTGATCGCCTTCTCGCTGCGCAACCGCTTGTTCGTGGTGGCCGCCGCGGCGCTCCTCTTCGTCTACGGGGTGGTGGTGATCCGGGACCTCCCAGTGGACGTGTTTCCCGACCTGAACCGCCCGCTGGTCACCATCCTCACGGAAGCGCCGGGCCTGGCGCCGGAAGAGGTCGAGATGCTGGTCACCTGGCCGCTCGAGACGGCGGTGAACGGCGCACCGAGCGTGCGCCGCGTGCGTTCGAACTCGGGCATCGGCCTCTCGATCCTGTTCGTTGAGTTCGACTGGGGAACGGACATCTACCGTGCCAGGCAGCTGGTCCAGGAGCGCCTCCAGCTCGCCGCCGAGCAGCTCCCGGAGGGGATCTCACCCGTCATGGGACCGATCTCGTCGATCATGGGCGAGATCCTGCTGATCGGAATCTCGAGCCGGGACGGCAGCACGCCGCCCAGGGAGCTTCGCACCTTCGCGGACTGGGTGGTCCGACAGCGCCTGCTCACGATCGCGGGCGTGGCCCAGGTGATCCCCATCGGCGGCGGCGTCAAGCAGTACCAGATTCGCGCGATTCCCGAGCGCATGGCCGCCTACGGGGTGAGTCTCGAGCAGGTCTTCAAGGCGGCCGAGCGATCCCAGATCAACACACCGGGCGGCTTCCTCGAAGTGGGCCAACGCGAGGCCCTGGTCCGGAACATCGCGCGCACGGTGTCCCTGGAGCAGATTGCCTCGACAGTCGTGGCTGATCGCGACGGGGTGCCCGTGCGGCTGCGCGACGTGGCCGACGTGGTCTTCGGCACGCAAGTGATGCGTGGCGACGCGGGTGTGGGCGGCCAGCCCGCGGTGATCGTCTCGGTGAAAAAGCAGCCCGGCGTCGACACCATCTCCCTCACGGAGAAGATCGAGGCCGCGCTCGCCGCCATGGAGAACGACCTGCCTCCGGACGTCGAGATGCGCCTCCTGTTCAAGCAGGCGCGCTTCATCGAGACCGCGATTGCCAACGTCGAAGAGGCGATTCGAGACGGCGGAATCATGGTGGTGATCGTGCTCTTCCTGTTCCTGCTCAATGTCCGCACGACGCTCATCACGCTCACGGCGATTCCGCTCTCTTTCGTCGCCACGGCCATCTTCTTCTCCTGGGTGGGAATCTCCATCAACACCATGACCCTCGGGGGCCTCGCCGTGGCGATCGGCATGGTGGTGGACGACGCCATCGTCGACGTCGAGAACGTCTACCGCCGCCTGCGCGAGAACCGCCATGCCGAGCAACCGCGTCCGGTGCTGCGCGTGATCGCCGATGCCTCGGCCGAGGTCCGGAACTCGATCCTCTACGCGACCCTGCTCATCATCCTGGTCTTCATTCCGCTCTTCGGCCTGGCGGGCATCGAGGGTCGCCTCTTCGCCCCGATCGGCGTGGCCACGATCGTCGCCATGGCGGCCTCCTTCGTGGTGTCGCTCACCGTGATTCCAGCACTCTGCTCCTACCTGCTCCCCGGCATGAAGCGCATGGAGACGGAATCCGACAGCTGGCTCGTCCGCAACCTCAAGGAGTTCGACCGGCGCGTGATCCTCGCCCACACGCTGCGCCACCCGGCCCTCGTGATCGGCGGCGCGATCGTGCTCGTCGCCGGCTCCTTTGCCCTCTACCCGATGATGGGGAAGGAGTTCCTGCCGGAGTTCAACGAAGGGACGGTGACCATCAACGTGCTGGTGGCGCCGGGCACGTCTCTCAAAGAGTCGAACCGGATCGGGACGATCGCCGAGAAGCTGCTGCTCCAGATCCCGGAGGTCCTCTCCACCGGGCGGCGCACTGGCCGCGCCGAGCTCGACGAGCACGCCGAAGGCGTCCACTACACGGAGATCGACGTCGACCTCGCGCCCTCCGAGCGCTCCCGCGAGGAGATTCTGGAGGAGATTCGCAGCCAGGTCGGGCAGATCCCGGGGATCGTGGTGAACGTCGGCCAGCCCATCTCCCACCGTCTCGACCACATGCTCTCGGGCGTCCGGGCACAGGTGGCCGTCAAGCTCTTCGGGGAGGATCTGGGCGTCCTGCGCGCCCAGGCAGCCGACATCGAGGCGACCCTCGCGCATGTGCCCGGGGTGGTCGACCTCCAGATCGAGAAGCAGGTCCTGATCCCTCAGGTGAAGCTCATCCTCGACCGCGAGCGCGCGCAGCTCTACGGCGTGCAGGTGGGGGATCTCGCGGAGCTGCTGGAGACGGCCCTCAACGGCCGCGTCGCCGGTCAGGTGCTCGACGGGCAGCGGACCTTCGACCTGTTCGTGCGCTACGGCGAGGCATCGCGGAGCGACGTAGCGGCGATCCGCAACATGCTGGTGGACACGCCCTCCGGTGAGAAGGTGCCGCTCTCGCTGCTCGCCGACGTGCGGGAGGCGAAGGGGCCGAACATCATCAACCGCGAGAACGTACGCCGGCGGATCGTGATCTCGGCGAACGTTTCCGGTCGCGACCTCGGCTCCACCGTTGCCGACATGCAGGCCGCGGTGGCAGCGATGCATCTTCCGCCCGGCTATTCCGTGAGCTTCGAGGGCCAGTTCCAGAGCCAGCAGGAGGCGACCCGGTTGATCGCGATCCTGAGTCTCTTCACGCTCGCCACCATGTTCCTGCTGCTCTATTCCCACTTCCGGAGCGTCATGATCGTGGCGCAGATCCTGCTCAACGTGCCCCTGGCGTTCATGGGCGGACTCGTCCTCACCTGGCTCATGGTCGGAACGGTCTCCGTCGCCACGCTGGTCGGGCTCATCACCTTGGCCGGCATCGCGTCTCGCAACACGATCATGATGATCTCCCACTACCTCCACCTGATGGAGCACGAGGGAGAGGCTTTTGACGAGCAGATGATCGTGCGGGGCTCGCTCGAGCGGCTGGTTCCCGTGACGATGACCGCTCTCGTGGCCGGCCTGGCGCTGATCCCGCTGGTCCTCGCCGCCGGGGAAGCTGGCAAGGAGATCCTGTTTCCGGTCGCCGTCGTGATCTTGGGAGGGCTCCTGAGCTCGACCATCCTCGATATGGCCGTGACACCGGCGGTGTTCTTCGCCTTCGGTCGCCGCGCCGCCGAGCGTGCGATTGCGCGTAACGCGGTCGATCCTCTGGATGCCATTCTCGTTCCCGCTTCCGCCGCGAAATCGCCGCGGTAAACGGAGCGCACCACGCGAAAGGAGAATCCGATGAGATTTGCAGTACCGATCACCCTCGCTGGGGCCGTCGCACTCCTCTTCATGGGCTCCGTCGCCCTCGCCGACGAGGGGCACGGTCGACGTGATCAAGGCCACGGCGGGCACGCTGGCGAAGCGACGGAGACCGAGGGCCTCGCCGGCGCCTGGGCCGGTCTCGAAGCGGCACGCGACGCAATTGCCGCCGATGTCGAGGCGGGACGTCTCGAGACGATTCACGAGAAGTCCGAGCCGGTTCCGGATCTCGCCAACGCGCTTCTCGAATCCTCCGATGGGCTCGATCCCGCCAAGCGGAAACGGGTCGCGGGAGCCGTCCGCCAGCTTCCGAAGGTCGCCGATGCGCTGCACGACGCCGCGGACGCCGGCGACCTGGACGGGACACGCCGCCAGCTGAAGCGGCTCGATGGGCTGCTCCAGCTGATTCGCGCTCAGTACCCGAGCGGCGCCCTTCCCCCCCGGTCCGGCCATCACGAGGGCGCGTCGAGGTCACAGCACCCCGGTGAGCACACCCACCGGGGCGCGGCTGCCGAGGTCGCCGAGGCCCCGAAAGCGACGGTGCGGGTGGTGGCGACCGACTTTAGGTTCGAACCCCGTGAGCTATCACTGCGCGCTGGCGAGCCCACGCGGCTCGAGCTGCGCAACGATGGGGCCGTCGAGCACGTACTCATCGTGAAGACCCTGGACGGAGCTACCGATGCGATTCACCTCCACGCCCAGCCGGGTGAGACCGATGCCGCGACCGTGCGGCTCGACCAGCCGGGACGTTACGCGGTCATTTGCACGATTCCCGGGCACCAAGAGATCGGAATGATCGGCGAACTCGTGGTAACCGACGGTTCATCCCCGCCGCTGAAAGCGGATGGCGTTTGACGGGCTGTCGGAAACGCCGTTCCCAGGGTCGGTGTGGCCAAGCACCCCACGCGGCGGATCCCGCCCGAGACCTACCCCTCGCGTCTCCAGTAGCGGAGCGCATACCCCAGGGCCATCAGGAAGACCCCCGCGGCAATGCCGCCCTCCATGTTCCGGTAGTAGTAGCCGGCTCCGTCGACCGTGAAGCTCGTCAGATAGTACGCTGTGACGGCTGGACCGATGGCGAAACAGCTCGCCTCGATAGTCTTGAAGATCGTCTGGGTCTCGATCGTCGTCTTCCGTGCGGCCATTCTGTCTGCCTCCTATGCTGGCGTATGGGTTAGGCGTTGAAGAGTAGAAGCATCCCCGGTGTGCGCCGGCCTTCGAGGGCGCGGGTCCTGGCGCTCGCTCAGTCTTCCTCGTCGGCGCGCGCCAGAGCCGCGTCGTAGGCGTCGAAGCCGACCAGGTCTCTCAGCTCGGAGAATTCCAGCAGGCGATCCGCGGCGGCTCCTCGCTCGAGGCAGGCGAGGGCCTCGGTCATCGCCCGGGCTGCGGCGCTCAACAGGGTCAGGGGATACGCGGCGATCTTGTAGCCGATCTTCTCCAGTCGACTGGGCGCAAGCTGCGGGGTGTCGCCACCCTCGACCATATTGGCCATCTGGTGCGAGGGGACTTCGGTACAGATCCTCTCCATCTCGGCCTCCGAGCGCGGCGCCTCGCAGAACACGAGATCCACCCCCAGATCGGCGAAGGCGTTGGCACGCCAGAGGGCCTCGTCCAGGCCGTGGGTGGCGCGGGCGTCGGTGCGGGCCATGATTAGGATCTCGGCGCCCTCCTCCCGCGCTGCGACGGCGGCTCGAATCCGCGAGAGGGCCTCGTCCCGGGCCACGACCTGTTTTCCGACCGTGTGTCCGCAGCGCTTGGGGGCCACCTGATCCTCGATCATCGCGCAGGCGAATCCGGCTCGGGCATAGCCGGTGATCGTGCGCTTCACGTTGAGTGCGTTTCCGTAGCCCGTGTCGGCGTCGCCGATGACGGGAATCGAGACCGCACTACAGATGTTGCGGCCCTGATCCAGCATCTCGGCGTAGGAGATCAATCCGGTGTCGGGAAGGGCGAGCCGTGCGGCCGAGACGGCGAAGCCGCTCATGAAGGTCAGCGGGAAGCCGGCGCGCTCGATCAGACGTGCCGACAACGCGTCGAAGCAACAGGGCATCACCCGGATTCCCGGTGCGCTCAGCAACGACCGAAGGGCGGCGGCGGGAGTGGCCATGGCTGCCGTTCCGCGTCAGGAGCTCGAACCGGAGCTCGGACGGGCTCTCGAGCGCCGGGCCTCGGGGGTGGACACTTCGTTCGAAATCGCGATCGGGATGGATCGGTCCGAGAGCTGGGTTCGCGGCAGCTCCTCGTCCACCCGCTGGCCGTTCCGCTTCACCAACCGTGCCGGGGTCCCCGTGGCGGTGCAGTCGGGCGGCACGTCGCGCATGTGGATGAAGGCATTGGCGCCGATTTTCGCGTTCGAACCGACCGTGATGGGACCGAGCAGCGTGGCTCCAGTGCCGAGGAAGACGTTGTTATGGATGGTGGGGTGCCGCTTCCCGCGCAGCTTCCCCGTGCCCCCCAGGGTGACGTTGTGGAACAACACGCAGTCGTCGCCGATCTCGGCCGTCTCTCCGATCACCACGGCGGTACCGTGGTCGATGAAGCAGCGCCGCCCGATGCGGGCCGCCGGGTGGATCTCGACTCCCGTCCAGAACCGCGCCATCACCGAGAGCAGTCGCGGCAGGATGGGGATTCGCAGTCGCGTGTGCAGCCAGTGCGCGATTCGGTGGATGAAAAGGGCGTGGAGGGGCGTGTGGCACAGGAGTGTCTCGAGCGGGTGGGTCGCGGCCGGATCGTGGACGTGGACCGCTCTCAGGTCTTCGAGGAATTCTCGGAACATGCTGTGCCTCGGTCGCTCAAGGCGCCTCGCCCATCTGGAGTGTATCGTCGCCGGAGGTATCTGCCGCGTACCCAAGCGACTCGGAAGGAGGCGGCACGTGCAACCGGCCCTCGACGCCCTGCTCTCGCTGCTGGATCTCGAGAACCTCGATCTCAACCTGTTTCGCGGGCGCAGCCCAGAGGGGTGGTCCCAGCGGGTGTTCGGGGGGCAGGTATTGGGCCAGTCCCTGGTGGCGGCGGGTCGCACGGTCGAGGACCGAGACGCTCACTCCTTCCACTCCTATTTTTTGCGTGCCGGGGATCCGACCCGTCCCATCGTCTATCAGGTCGACCGCATTCGCGACGGCCGCTCGTTTACCACGCGTCGGGTCACCGCGATCCAGGCGGGTCGTGCGATCTTCCACCTGGAGGTCTCCTTCCAAAAGTCCGAGAAGGGACACGAGCACCAGGATGCGATGCCGGAGGTGCCCGGTCCCGAAACCCTGCCCAACGAGAATGACCAGATGCGCGCATTCGCCGCTGACCTTCCCGAGGTGGACCGGGAATGGTTCGAACGCGACCGTCCGATCGAGCTCCGCTTCATCACCGACTACAACCCCTTTGCGCCGGGAACGCGGCCGCCCAGGCTTCTGGTCTGGGTGCGAGCCGACGGGACCCTTCCGGATTCGCTGCGCGTGCATCAGTGTGTCTTGGCGTACGCCTCGGACCTGACCCTCCTGGACAGCGCGCTGTTTCCCCACAACGTCTCGTGGACCGACCCCAGCCAGCAGGTGGCCTCCCTGGATCACGCGATGTGGTTTCACCGACCGTTTCGCGCGGACCAATGGCTCCTCTACGTCCAGGAGAGCACCGCCGCCGCCGGTGCCCGGGGATTCAGCACCGGAAGGCTCTTCACCCGCGAGGGCAGCCTCGTGGCTTCGGTGGCCCAGGAGGGACTGATCCGGCCGATTCAGGGCGTCTAGCCCCGCAGCCCAACGGCGTTGTCTTTCGACGCCCAAGAGTGGTAAGAGGCCATTGGAGAGGAGTGGTTCGGGGGGCACAAGGAGGACCTATGGAGTTGATTGCGATCGTCGTCGCCCTGGCCTTGATGCAGTACATGTACTTCGCTGTGTTGTGCGGACAGGCTCGCGGGCGCTTCCACGTCGCGGCCCCGTCGACTAGCGGAAACCCCGCCTTCGAGCGGCAGTTTCGCGTACAGGCCAATACCGTCGAACAGCTGGTGATCTTTCTTCCCGCCCTGTTCCTGTTCGCCACCTTTGTCAGCGAACCGATCGCTGCGGGCGTCGGCCTGATCTTCGTGCTGGGGCGCGGCCTCTACGCCCACGGCTACGCCATCGATCCCTCCCGGCGGGGTCCGGGCTTTCTGCTCACTTTCGTCTCGAATGGAATCCTGCTGGCGGGGGGCTTGATCGGGGCGATCGTTTCCCTGATCTGACCGGCGGTTTCCACGGGACCCGAGGCCGGCTTATACTGAACTGCCTTCGCGGTGTTCGGTGCGGCGCCGAGGGCCGGCTTCGAAACGAACTGCCCACCGCGGCGAGAGGAAACCAGGCAGCGGGCATGAAGAAGAACGAGAAACTCCTCGGCTGGGTGAAACGGGTCGAGGCGATGTGCCAACCGGATCGGGTGCGGTGGTGCGACGGCTCCCAGGGCGAGTACGATGAAATGATCCGGCTGATGCTCCAGAGCGGCACCGCCCGAAAGCTCGCCGAGAGCAAGCGGCCCAACAGCTACCTGATCTGGTCCGACCCCGCCGACGTAGCCCGTGTGGAGGACCGCACCTTCATCTGCTCCGAGCGCGAGGAGGACGCCGGCCCCAACAACAACTGGCGGGCCCCCGGGTCGATGCGGGAGACGCTGACTGGATGCTTCACGGGCTCGATGAAGGGCCGGACGATGTACGTGATCCCCTTCAGCATGGGCCCAGTGGGATCGCGCATCGCCCAGATTGGCGTCCAGATCACCGATTCGCCCTATGTGGTGGCCAACATGCGAATCATGACTCGCATGGGCCAGAAGGTCCTCGACGTTCTGGGCAATTCCGTCTTTGTGCCGTGCCTGCATTCCGTCGGCGCCCCCCTGCAAAAGGGGCAGCGAGACGTCCCCTGGCCCTGCAACGGCGAAAATAAGTACATCGTCCACTTTCCGGAAACCCGCGAGATCTGGTCCTACGGTTCCGGTTACGGCGGCAACGCCCTGCTCGGCAAGAAATGTTTTGCTCTTCGCATCGCGTCGGTCATGGCCCGGGATGAGGGCTGGTTGGCGGAGCACATGCTGATTCTCAAGATGACGAACCCCGAGGGTAAGGCGCGCTTCATATGCGGCGCCTTTCCCAGCGCGTGCGGCAAGACGAACCTCGCCATGTTGAATCCGACCATCGATGGATGGAAGGTCGAGTGCATTGGCGATGACATCGCGTGGATGAAGTTCGGCGAGGACGGGCGGCTCTACGCCATCAACCCCGAGGCCGGATTCTTTGGCGTCGCGCCGGGCACGAGCATGCGCTCGAACCCCAACGCCATGGCGAGCTTCCAGGAGAACAGTCTCTTCACCAACTGCGCGCTCACTCCGGATGGCGACGTCTGGTGGGAGGAGATGACCGACGAGCTTCCCCCTCGCCTGACCGACTGGAGGGGCAACGACTGGACGCCGAAGAGCGGATCCCCCGCTTCTCACCCGAACGCCCGCTTCACCGCGCCGGCGAGCCAGTGTCCCGTGATCGCGCCCGAGTGGGAGGATCCCCGGGGCGTTCCCATCAGCGCCATTCTGTTTGGCGGCCGGCGGGCGACGGTGGTTCCCCTGGTCAATGAAGCCCGCGACTGGCAGCATGGAACCTTCCTCGGATCGATCATGGGGAGTGAGAAGACCGCCGCCGCCGCCGGCGAGGTGGGCGAGCTGCGCTTGGATCCGATGGCCATGCTGCCGTTCTGTGGCTACAACATGGCCGACTACTGGGCGCACTGGCTGTCATTTACCGATCGCGCCAGCAATCTGCCACTTATTTACCATGTTAATTGGTTCAGAAAAGATGCGGACGGCAAATTTATGTGGCCCGGATTTGGCGATAACATGCGTGTTATTGAATGGATCACCAAGCGCTGTAAAGGCGAAGTTGGTGTGACTGAAACCGCCATCGGCGGCTTGCCACATCCGGCAGACATCAATGTCAACGGGCTTGATACGGATCTCGCAACCCTTGAGGCCTTACTCGATGTTGATCGTGAGGCCTGGTCTGAGGAAATGGAACAAATCAGGAAGTATCTTGAGGGCTATGGTGATCGCTTGCCTACTCAGATGATCGTGGAGTTGGATAAGGTTGTTGCCGCATTGGCAGATTGAGAAAGCGAACCTTAAAAAACAGGCTTGCTGCAAAACGGACAGCAAGCTTGCATTATTTTACATATCGTAAAGGATGGCTCTCTTGAGTACTGCCCTGGCTGCCTACCAGGTAGCAGTCAACGCCAGGAATG
>JACZXC010000048.1 GCA_022571825.1 Myxococcales bacterium
GGTCCGGCGCGGACTTCTGCTCAAGGGGCTCGATTTCAAGCTGCGTGAGCCCGCGGGGCCCGAGGACTACAAGCGCTGGAGTCCCGACACGGGTCTGTTGCCGGTGCTCGAGATCGACGGTGAACGAACCCACGACTCGACGGATATCCTGCACCGATTGGATCAGTTGTTCCCGGACCCCCCGCTGCTCGCCAAAGAGCCCCAGATCGCGGAAATGCAACAGCAGCTGGAGAACTGGGCCGACGAGTCCTTCCTCTGGTACTACCTCCAGTACTTTCGTATCCGCGACGCCAAGGCCAAGGACGACTCGAAGAACGGGGTGAGGCACCTTCCCGGGCTGGTGCGGTCGACCCTCGCGTGGTTCCGATCGGGGGGAACCTGGGAGCGCCCGGAAACTGCACTGATGCGCGGGCTTGGGGATCGGATGGACGATCTGGTGAAGTTCCTGGGTGCCAAGCCGTTCTTCTACTCGGACCGGGTCAGCATGGCCGATCTCGCCGTCTACTCCATGCTCCGCAGCATGCGCGGCGGGGGAATTCCGGGCGCCCACGCCATGATCGCCGAGCGTCCATCGCTGGTGCAGTTCATCCAGCGGGTGGAGGAAGCGACGGACCCCCCCGGCGCGTAGCCACCTTGGCTAAGGCGACCCGTCCTCGACCCCGGACCAACTCCCGGTTGTCGGAACCGCAGCTTGCGCAGGTCAGCACCGGCATCTCCGCGGGTGGAGCGGCTGACTCACGCGTTCTGGATCGTGAACCCGCCGTCGACGACGAGGGTGGCCCCGTTGATATAGGAGGCCGCCGGAAGCACCAGGCTCAGGGTGGCGTGGGCCACTTCTTCGGGCTCTCCGTAGCGGCGCAGGGGAACCCGGCGACGCGCGAACTTGCTCTTGGCTTCTTCGGGAATCGGCGCCGTCATGCCGGTGCGAATGGCGCCGGGGCAGACGCAGTTGACGGTCACTCCCCGATCGCCGAGCTCGACGGCCAGGGCGCGCGTGAGACCCACGACGCCGTGCTTAGCCACCGTGTAGGAGGTCAGGGAACGCTGTCCCCCCAACGCCTCGGTCGAGGCGATGTTCACGATACGGCCGGCGCCGTTTCGTTTGAGATGAGGCAGGGCGGCACGGATCAGCCGAGCCTGGGAAGAGAGGTTGACGTCGAGAACCTGGTTCCAACTGGCCTCGAATCCCTCGCCCTCGATCGGGGCGATCTGGGTGATCCCGGCGTTGTTGACGAGGATGTCGAGGCCTCCGAACCGCTCCACGATCTGATCGACGACCTCGACGGTGCGCGCGGGGTCGCGCACGTCGAAGACCCAGCCCACCGCATCGCCTCCCGCCTCGCGGATTTCCTTCACCACCGCGTCGACGCCCTGGGCAGAGACGTCCGTCACCGCCACCCGGGCGCCCTCGTCGGCGAAGAGGTGGGCGGTAGCGCGGCCCATCCCACTGGCGGCGCCCGTCACCAGCGCCACCCGATCTCGGATCGAGCGACTGAGTTGGCTGAGTCTCGGCACGGAGCGATTCTATCATCCAACGGAAGGCTAAGGACTCGCCGCCTCGAACAGGTCTTCGGCCTTGGCCGCGAAGACGAAGTCACTCTGGGTCAGGCCGTCGATCTTGTGGGTCCAGATGACCACCCGGACCCGCCCCCAGGCCAGATGGATGTCGGGATGGTGGAACTGTTCCTCGGCCAGTTCCCCGACCCGGTCGGTAAAGTCGAGAGCTTCCCGGAAATCTTTGAATCGGAACTGCTTGTCCAGGTGGTGCTCTTCGATCACCTGCCAGTCTCCGCCGAGCTGATCGAGCAGCGCTTCGAGGTCCGGGCCCTTGAGCGGCGGTGTGCCGCCTTTGCAGGGCACGCATTTCCCGGCGGCGAGTTCGCGTCGCTCACCCATGATGGGTGGGAGGATAACCGGTTATGCTGGCAGCGCCGTGACGCGGGCCGAAAAAGCCAGGCGGGTCCAAGGGATTCTCGACGCGTTCTTTCCCCAGGCGATGGTTCCCCTGCGCCACCGCGATCCCTACACCCTGTTGATCGCCGTGCTGCTCTCGGCCCAATGCACCGATCAGCGCGTGAACGAGGTCACCCCCGGGCTCTTTGCGAGAGCCGCGACTCCGGCCGAGATGGTTCGGCTCACGGTTGCGCAGATCCGGAGCCTGATTCGATCCTGCGGCCTCGCGCCGCAGAAGGCCCGCGCCATCCGATCGCTCTCGCGCATGCTTCTCGAGGAGCACGGAGGCAAGGTGCCCGACAGCTTCGAGAAACTCGAAGAGCTGCCCGGGGTCGGACACAAGACCGCCAGCGTGGTGATGGTGCAGGCCTTCGGGCGCCCCGCCTTTCCCGTCGACACCCACATCCACCGCCTGTCGGCGCGTTGGGGTCTTTCGTCTGGACTGAACGTGGTGCGGACCGAGCGCGATCTCAAGAAGCTCTTCGCGCCCGACGACTGGGGTCGGGTGCACCTTCAGATGATCCTTTTCGGGCGCGAGCAGTGCCCGGCGCGGAGCCACGATTTCTCGCTCTGCCCGATCTGTTCCTGGGCGGCGTCTCGGGCGCGGCAGCTCCGCGAACGACGTCACTCGATGTAGCCGAGCAGCTTCAAAGTCCTGCGCTCGCGTTCCGTGAGTTCGCGATCGGAGCGATCGCTGCTCACGGTCATTCCCGAGGAGATCTCGCGGATGCGCTTCCGATGGGCAGCGGCGATGTGCGGACTCGCCTCGGCGACGTTTCGCTTCTCGTCTGGATCGTTCTCGAGGTCGAAGAGGAAGAGTTGCCGACCTTCCCGCCGCAGGGTGGTCTTCCAGCGACCGTTCCGGTAGGTCTGGTAGCGCCGTTCCCCCACGTAGAGCTCCCCGGGCGCGAGCTCCGGGTCGGGCCTCGGGCCCAGCCCCGCGATCTCCTGGATCAGGCCGTGCAGATCCTGGATTCGCAGGGGTTCGGACGGATCGTCGACGACGGCGGGCGCGATGATCAGCGGAACCTCGAGCAGCTCCTGGAAGGCGGGGTTTCCGTAGTGCCCCGGTCTTCCCCTCAGCGCGTGCCGCTCGCCGAGTCTCTCCCCGTGATCCGATGTCACGATCACCGTGGCGTTCTCGAGGAGGCCTCCCCGCTCTAGATTCTGCAAGAGCACGCCCAGCCCCCGATCCGCCGCGCCGACGGCCGTCGGGTAGGTGACCCTCCGAAAGGGGTAGTCGTGCACGTCCATGTAATGGACATAGAGAAACAGCCGGTTGCGGGGTCTTCGGTTCACGGCCTCGATCACAGCGTTCGTGACCGGGGTCCAGGCTCGCAGGGCGCCGACCTCCGGGCGATCGCGCGTGCGCGTCTGTTCCCGCGGACCCACCTCGGACCAGTCGTCGAAGCCGCGTTCGAAGCCCGAGGGCTCGAACAGGAGCCCGTTCGAGACCACGCCGATCGTCCAGTAGCCGGCGTCGCGCAGACTCTCGGCGAGGGTCGGGACCGGTTCGGGAATGCAGCGGACCTCGCTGTCGGCATCGGCGAAGCGAGCCATCCCGCACCAGGTGTCACTGTTCCAGCGCAGCGTCGACGTGGGGTCCGTCGTCTCGATGCTCGGCGTGCGTCCGGTGAAGAGCGCCGCCATCGACATCGTGGTCTGGTGGAAGGAAGCCCGCGCATGGGTGAAGAGCTGGCCCCGCGCGGCCAGGGCGTCCATGTGCGGGGTCGAGCCCCTCTCTCCGTAGGCCGAGACGAAATCGCGTCGGAGGGTATCGATCACGACGAGGATGATTCGTTCGGGTGGCCGCGTCAGATCGATCGAGTACACGAGTGAAACCGCGATTGCGCTGGCGGCCACCAGCGCCAGGACCATTCGGGGGTTGGGAAGGCGGTTTCGCAGGCTGGGGCGACGCGGGGCCGGGGGTTCCGTCAACGAAGAGTTCTCGAGCAGTGGGACGTCGGGAGGCCGCAGTGTATCTCAGGTTCCGATCCGCCGAATCCGGACCAGCGGGCCTTCCGGGTCCTTCTCGTGGCGCAGGTCCACAGTGCCCTCGATCGCCCAACAATCGTCACCCTTCGGATCGATGAGTACCTGGAACGTGTCCCAGGTTCGCGGACCGGTCTTCTTCATGTGGGTGCGGCGCGGGCTGCGCGAATCGGGGGTGAAGACGATGCGTTCGTACTCATCGAAGAAAGGAGCCAGCGCGTCCTCGAACCGGGCCGAGTCCCACGGCGCTTCGGGATCCTGGCGGATGCAGTGGCAAGCTTCTTCAAAGCGCCCCGCGGCCAGCGCGCGAACCAGGGCGTGCAGCTCGGAACGAACCCGGGCCGCCAGGATCTTCTCGTGGAGGGCCAGGTCGAGAGGCGGTCGCGCTGCGGCGGCTTCCGGGGGCGCCTTTTTCTCTTCGGGGTGGACCAGGGCCTCCCACGCTTCGACCAGGCTCGAGTCGACCTGCTCCAGCAGGGTTCGCAGGTACGCGATCAGATCGACGACGGCTTCCGTGCGTGCCGCCTCGGGCACCGTCTTGACCAGCGCGTTGTGGACCTGGCTGAGGTAGCGAAGGAGCACGCCCTCGCTTCGCGCGGTGCCGTACTCGCGCACGGTGTCGGAAAACCCGCGGCAGTCCTCGAACATCTCCCGCGCGATCGACTTGGGCCGCAGGGTCCCCTCGCGCAGCCACGGGTGAGTCTCTACAGATCGGAGAAACGCCGACTCGATGGCTTCTTCCTCGGGCTTTGGGTAGCTGACCGCTTCGAGCTGACGGATCCGATCCTGATAGGGAATGCCCTCGGCCTTCAGACGGGCCAGCAGCTCGCGACGGCGCCGCTGAACCTGCGCCGCCAGGATCGGGCGGGGATTTTCGAGGATCGCCTCGACGAAGGAGAGCAGCCGAAGCGCGTAGTCGGGATCGGCTTGGTCGAACTCGGAGATCGCCTCCACCAAAAACAGGGAGAGGGTCTGGTGGAGAGAGAAGTCCGCCTGAAGGGCTGCGTCCACCCGGACCCGCATGGCCCCGGTTTTCGGATCCGGTGCGACCCAAACGATGCCCGCCCGGCGCAGCGAACGAAACAGACCGGCCGCCCGCCGGCGCAGTCGCGACTTCGAGGCGTCGGTTTCGTGGCAGTGCGCAATCAGTGCCGCGAGGGCTCCGTATCCGCCGCGCTCGCTGCCCGGATCCTCGCGCTGCAGCAGGTTCACGACCATCCCGTGGGACACGGCGAAGCGCGAGGACAGCATTTCCGGCGGACTCTCGACCAGACGCTCGAAGGTCTGTCGGTTCCAGGCGACGAAGCCGCGACGCGGCGGCTGCTTGCGGACGATGCGCCGCCCCTTCCTGCCGGTCTTGGTTGCGGTCTTGGTTGCGGTCTTGGAGGCGGCCTCGGTGGCGCGAGCGGCCAGTCGTCGATTCTCGATCACGTACTCGGGAGCCTGGACCACCACGCTTCCCCGGTCGTCAAACCCTTTGCGCCCCGCTCGCCCGGCGATCTGCTTGAACTCGCGAATCCGGAGGATCGCCACCTTCTCTCCGTCGAACTTGCAGAGCATCGAGAACACCACGGTTCGGATCGGGATGTTGACGCCGACGCCGAGGGTGTCGGTCCCGCAGATCACCTTCAAGAGCCCCGCCTGGGCCAGCCGCTCCACCAGCAGTCGATACCGCGGCAGCAGGCCCGCGTGATGCACGCCGATGCCCGAGCGCACGAAGCGTTCCAGCTCCTTGCCATAGGCCGAGTCGAAGCGAAAGCGTCCGATCTGCGCCGCGATCGCGCGCTTCTCTTCGCGGCTGCACAGGTTGACGCTGGTGAGTCCCTGGGCGCGGTCGGCGCACTCGCGCTGGGTGAAGCTCACGACGTAGATGGGGGACTTCGAAGCGGCGAGCAGGTCGTCGATGGTCTCGTGCAGGGGGGTCTCGCGGTAGTCGAAGTCGAGGGGCACCGGTCGCACGTCCGAGAAGACCGACGCGACCTCCCGGTTGGTGTACTCGCGCAGCCGCGCCTCGATGACGGCGGTATTCCCCAGCGTTGCCGACATCAGCAGGAACACGGTGTGCGGCAAGGAGAGCAGCGGGATCTGCCACGCGACGCCGCGCTCGCGGTCGTCGTAGAAATGAAATTCGTCCATGACGACGTAGGGGGCAGGGGTCTGCTCTCCCCGCCGCAGGCACATGTTCGCCAGCACCTCCATGGTGCAGCAGACGATGGGCGCGTCCGGGTTGATGCTGGCGTCGCCGGTCAACATGCCGACGTTGGTCGCGCCGAAATCGTTGCACAGGTCGAAGAACTTCTGACTGGCCAGTGCCTTGACGGGCGCTGTGTAGAAGGACCGCTGACCCTCGCACATCGCCTTGAAGTGGAGGCCGAGGGCCACCAGCGACTTGCCCGAGCCCGTGGGCGTTCCCAGCACCACGTGGCGATCGGCCATCAGCTCGAGGAGCGCCTCCTCCTGCTCCGGGAAGGGCTCGAGCCCGAGGTCGCCCACCCATTCGAGGAAACGACCGAGGATCTCGCTGGCGTCGCGCGTCCCGCCGGTTGGGATCCGCGCCGCCAGCGACGGTCGCGGGTTGGGCGTCGAACGTTCATCGCGTTCATCGCCCTCATCGGTGTGGGATCCCTGCACACGAGAACTCTAGCCCCGATGCGGCACTGCGTACGGCGGGGAACGCCCCAGATGCGGCGAGGGGGCATCGGCTCATGGCTCGCCGGTACTGGACGGTCTCGGCCAAGCGTCACTCGAGTGGCGTCAACGGACCCCTCGGCAAGCGCGACGGGGGCTGCGCTTTACTTCGCCTCCGCCCCCCTCGCCGCATCCGGACCCCTTTTCCAATGTCGGATCCTCTCTAGCCCGGGGTGTCAGACCGGTCGCCAGGGTTCGATCGCAACCGGTGTCGTCCGGTCGGACGCCCGGCACGGGACTTGCTCTTCGAGTCTTGAAGGTGACATGCGCATGAGCGACTCGAGCTTCCGCCGCCGACGGGCGATGAGTGCGCTTCTGGCGGTGCTCTTCACCTGGAGTCTTCTGGCGAGCTTCGCCCTCCTCGGGCCGCTTCTCGGAACTTCCCAGACTGTCTTCGTTTCGTTCCTGGCGGTCACGGCCTGGCTACTGGCGACGCGGTCGTGCTGCGGCGACCAGCGGCGAGCGCAGTCGAGCCCTCTGCTTCTGATGGGGCTGTTCACGGGGTTCGCCAGCTACCCGGCCTGGATCGTGACGATCGGCGCGCTGGGCCTGGCGCTGGGTCTCGAGCCCGTGGGCGCCGCCGCGCCCGGATCGGGTGGGCTCCTCTTCTGGATGGCGTGCGTTCTTCTCGCTCCGGTCTTCGAGGAGGTGCTGTACCGAGAACGTTTATTGACGGCCCTGGGGCGAACCTTCGGATCGTGCCTCGCGATCCCGGTCACCAGCGCTCTCTTCGCGATTTCGCATCTCGAGCCCTGGCGCGTGCTGGGAACGGCGCTGGTGGGTCTGATGCTGGGGACGGCGATGCGCGCCTCGAGCTCCCTCGCACTCTGCATCGGGCTTCACATGGGGCTCAATCTGGCCGGCCTGACCTGCGGCGTTCCTCCGGTCCGACTCGCTCTGGGTCCCTCCTATGCCGCGGTCATGGGTCTAGTCGGGGTGGTCGCGGCGATCGTCCTCGCGCGCTGGACGCGATCCCCTTCGGCCCTCGAAGCCGGCGTGGATCGGGCCGGGGCCGTCGCGGCATGAGAATGCAAATACGACTCGTCGCCTCGCTGATGCTCGTCCTCGGCGTTGCGATCGTCCCGGCACGAAGGGGGTGAGGCTCGTCTGCCTCGCGCTGCTCGCCGCCTGGCTGGGCACTGCCAGTGCGGCCCGTGCCGCCGCGGTGGCGTGGGCAGGCACCCTGAGCCTGGGGGACCTTGGCCTGAGCTCGTCTCCGTTGGAATTCTCGGGCACGGCCGTCGCCACCGTGAACGGCTCCGGCGGTGGCATTCACCTGAGCGCGCTGCGCCTGGCCGGGGGCATCACCGGCAGTGCCACGTTTCCCTTGACCGACCCCGAGAACGCGACACTCCTCAGCCTCCGCGTCGAGGTGACACTCGGCACGGGCACCCTCACCCCGTTCGCGCCCCCCGCGCCTCCAGCTCAGGCGCAACTCACGCAAGCAACGCTTCCGATCCGGGGACGGATGCGGTTCTGCGTCCTCTTCCCAGGGTGCGTCGCCAGCGTCCCCCTCAGCTTCACGGCGCACCAGGGCCAGAGCGGGGTGGGCATCGGCGGGCTCGTCACGGTCGACGGCTTCGCCAAAGGGGGGGGGCTGGCGATTTCCCTTCGAGGCGCCCCCTGGACGATCCGCACGGCGAGCGTCTCCGTCACGACCAGCGGGGGTGACACCGTCACGTTGACGTCGGCCGGGTGGATTCACGGCCCGTACAGCCTCACCTCGTCGACGGTGCTGGCGGGAGGGGCGCTTTCCCTCGTCACCCCGATGCAGATCACCGCAGGCGCGCAGCAATCCGGGACCTTCGCCCGACTGACCCTGCGCTTCGTCCCCGAGCCGGGGCGGCTTCTGCTCCTAGCCGCAGGACTCGGGGGCCTGCTCGCGACCGGACGCAGCCGAACGCGGCCTTGATCGTTCCGGAAGGAGGACCCCATGCACGCACTCACGCATTCGCTCCCGGGTCGAACTCTTGCCCTCGCCTTGGCGGTCTGGATTGCCGGGCTCGGCTGCCGACCTGGCGTCACGCTCGCGCCCTCGAGCGGCGCTCCGGAATACCAGCGCGCCGGCATGATTCCCGTGCCCGGGGGCATCGTGAACGCCGCCGGGGGAAACCTGATGATCGAACGGCTCGATATGTCCATCGACACGATCCTCGGCACCCAGGAGATCCGAGCCGTCTACAACGCGGAATCAGGCCGCTGGCTCTGGAACTTCCAGGTGAGCTACGACGGAACGACCTACGTCGATCCGACGGGCGCTGTGCACGACGTGAGTCCGATCGCAGAGGGTGCGGCCATCCCCGGTACGGTCTACCTCAAGGCCGACGCCGATACCATCGAGACCAAAGGTGGCATGGCGTTTCACTTCGACGGGAAAGGCCAGCTGAGTTTCGTGGCCTGGAAGACCGCCGACTATCCCCGACTCCAGTACACCCGAACGTCGGCCACGCTGGAGATCTCCCAGTGCCCGGCGCAACCGGCCTGCTTGCCCTTCTACACGATCGCACTCAACCCAGACGGCCACCCGCTCTCGGTAACCGACGCCCGCACCGGGCGGGTCGCCGACTTCCAATACGACGGCCTGAACCGACTCGTCGTCGCGCGCGACGCCCTGGCCGTCGATGAGGGCTGGCCGGGCTTCCAGTACGAGTACAGCCTGGGCGGGACGCTTCTCATGGCGATCACGAACTCCGAGGGCGAGCGGATCGAGTACGTGTACCAGGGGAATCGCCGAATCCGGGACGTCATGCAGATCGGCGAGGGAAATCCCACTCACCACTTTCGCTACACGGCGAAGGATTCCACGGGCCTCTACACGACGATCCACACCAACTCGCTGGCGGCCAAGACCCGATACCGCATCGACGGGGAGCGTCGTCTTTACCAGGTGGAGCGGGACGATACGGGCGAGGTGACGCGCCTTACCTGGGTCGGGCGGCGCCCGGCGAGCATGACGCTTCCGAACGGCGCCACGACCACCCTCACCTACGTGGACGACGATCTCGCGAGCGCCGTGCAGCCCTCCGGAAACGTCGTCACCTTCACGTACGAGCCTGGGGGCCTCAACTTCGACGATGTCGACAAGCCCGCGATCTCGCGAATCGCAGACAGCATCGGCCTGGTTCAGCAGCGGACCTATGATGCCCAGGGTCGGGTCGAGACGATCTCGAACGGCGAAGGGGACGCCTTCACCTCGACCTACACCGAGGTCACGCTCGCGTCGCTCACGAATCCACAAGGGGCTCTCGTCACCTTTCCACTCTATGGCATCCACGGTCACTGGACCGACATGCAGGGTGATGTGAGCGACCGGCGGTCTTTCGATCCCGTGGGAAATGTGCGGGTCCCAAGCGTAGAGCGCCAGCTGGGGGGAGTTCTCACCCGGGGCTACGACGCCGCAAGGAACCTTGCTTCCTTGGAGGTGGCAGCGACCTCGCAGGGCTCGGTCACATCGCAGGGCTCGGTCTCGATAGCGCGGCGGAGCGATGGCCAGCTGACCTCGATCACGCGGCCGGGGGTAGCCGACCACGACTTCGCATACGATGCCCTCGGACGGCTCGTCACGCGCCGCGAGCGCGTGGACGGTGTCTGGCAGGCGACAATCTTCGCGTACGACGCCGCGGGTCATCTGACCTCGCGGAGCCTACCGAACGGCATGCGGGAGGAGTTTGACTATGACGGCTACGGACGGAGAACGCGTCATCGGGCGCTCCGCGACGGCATCCTCGAGGGCGAGGCAATCTTCACCTATCGGGACGGACAGCTCGTAGCCTTCAGCGACTCGATCCGGAATACCATCGAGCTGTACGGGTACGACCCGGCCGGCCGCCTCGAGACGATCCTCTTTGGCTTCGGGGAGGCGGGAACCTTCGAGTACGATCTACGCTCGCGACTCGCAGCGGAGGTGCTCTCCTTGCCCGGTCAAGGAGCCGTTCGCCGGATCGACTATGCCTACGATCTGGCCGATCGGAGGACGCGGCTGAGCACCGACGGCGCGGAGCTCCTCGCCGAGTGGACCTACGAGAATGGCGAGGTGAATACCGCGCGGTACGGCAATGGCCTGACGCGCTCTTTTTTCTACGATCCCGCCACGGGCAGCCTGGTAGCCTCGTCGACGACCAATGCCCTCGCTCAGATGGTAGAAGACACCACGGTAGCCCACACCGCTGAACTCGATCCACCTCGCCAGCAGATCACGGTCCAGATGTTCACGTCTCTTGCTTCGACCGAGGAGCAGTACTGGCTGGGCCTCGGGGGAAGCCTCGCCACTCCCGATCAGTACGTCGGCAAGCGGATCTTCGCCTGGAGTGACGGCAACGGCGCCTCGAAATCGTACGACTACGACGAGCTCAGCAACCTCCGGAGTAATGCCGAAGGCGACGCCTTCGGCTACAACGCAGAGGGGAATCGCCTGCTCTCGGCGACGCTCGCCAACGAAGGGATTTCGCTGACCTACAGCTACGACGAAGCCGGCTTCGCGACCGCGCGCAACGGCGTCCCCCTCACGTGGACCGCGACCGGACGCTTGGCGTCGTTTGGGCCGACCGCGATCGACTGGGACATGCGCGGATTCCCCATCTCGTGGACCGTCGGGGGCGTCACGCGGGATTTCGTCTTCTTCGGGGGGCGGGTCGATAGTGATCCCCAGACCGGCGCGCTCGGGTCTGTCGACCTGGGCGTCGTCTCGATCCCGTTCGGATCGAGCGAACGCACCTATCGTCATTTCGACTTCCGGGGCAATGTGAGCTTCGTCTCGGACGAGAGCGGCGACATCATCACGCACTACCGTTACTCGGCGTATGGACTCGACGCGGTATTCGGCTCGGGCTCGGATTCGGTGCGCTTCGTGGCACGCCAGGAGATCGGAGAC
>JACZXC010000049.1 GCA_022571825.1 Myxococcales bacterium
CCCGTGGAACATCTTCAAGCGTGGATCAGAACGAGTAGACCAGCTGAGCCAGCCCGAGCACCTGAGACTGGCGTGCGATCGTTCCGTTGGTATTCGTGAACCCATCGTTCGAGCCGGTCGCGGAACCGCGGTCGTACCGCACCTCGACCAACGCCATCAGGTGGTCCGTGAGCGCGTGGTCGATCGTCCCGGTGAGACTCCACACCTTGGCACGATCGACCTTGCCACCGCTGACGACTTCGCCCCGCACTGCGACCCCGGTCGAATCGGTGACGCCGTAACGGCTCGCAACCGCCAGGCCCCACAGGTTGCCGATGGTGCCAGTGGCTACAGTATCGTCCTGGAGCCAGATGTAGTCGAAGTTGGCCCAGATCGAGAGCTGATCCGAGGGGTCCCAGGTGGCCAGAATATCCAGCAGGGTCTGGTCATCGCGGCTGGTGCCCGGTACGCCCGCGTCTCCAACGATCACGCTGGTGCTCAGGCTGGAGGTCTCGCCGGACCAGGCGATCTGCGCCAGGAACTCTTTGTCATTGTCCAAGTCGGCCATGGTGTTGGTTCGGGTGTCGTTGGCGACCCCGATCGCCCAGCTCACGCCTTCGCCGCAGTCACAGGACAGCAGCACCCCGGTGTGGCTGGTCGGCTGCAGCCCATAGACGAGTCCCCGGGTGATGTTGAAGTTCTGGTCGACCTGGAACACCTCGGCGCCCACGATCGTCTCGAAACGGCCGGCGTCGATCTCGACGCCGCCGATCAGGTACGACACGTAGGCCTGGTAGAGGAACGAGGGCGAGCCGTCGACGCCGCCGCCCCTGAGCGCATCGGCCGAGATTCCGTAGGCCAGATCGACCCGGAAGCCCGCCCGACTCTCCGCCGTCGAGGGATTCTCCATCGTGAACAGCAGCTGATCGAGCTGGAAGGTGTTGGCCTTCGGATGGTGGGGTGCGGTCGTGCCGGCGAGTACGCCTAAATTGCCGCCTCCGCCAGTGTTGACCCTGCCGGAGCTCGAGCCCGGATTGTTGAAGTTGTAGTTGTAGCTGGCGGCCACGTTTCCACCGAACTCGGTCATCTCCAAGAATCTCGACAACGCCGAGCCGGTCGCGTCTTGGCTGACGCCCGAGGCCTGGATCAGCTTCTCCTGGTCGGCCACGCGCCGCTCCGCCGCACTGAGCTGATCGGTCTGGACCTGCAGCTTGTCCTCGAGCTGCCCCATCCGCTCCTGCATTGCCTGGAGCTGCTCCTCAAAGTCTGATGATGCGGTCGCCAGCTGCGGCGCCAGCCACAGGCCGGCGGCAACTGCGACGAGTGTTTTCCAAGTGTTCCAACTGGATCGCATTGGGAAAAGCCTCCTGTTTGATCCGAAGGTGATCCAAAAGGGATCCGAAAGTCGTTCCGGTGCCCACAATGGACGGACCATCGACACCCTGTGGGGCGTCGACCCCGGAAACTCTTCTTGGGGGGGGAAACCGCGGGACCCCCGGGCACCGCTCAACAATCTGGGGCCACGCTCTGCGTCGCTCGGCCTTCCGCCGACGTGGCCTGATTGCAGGCATCTACCGCATCTCGGCACCAAGCGCAATACAGAATCAGCCAACGGGAAAAGGGGGTTGAGCGGGAAGTTTCCTCTAGGTGAGCGCTGGGAACCGGGTCATCCGGCAGAGGTCAGGCAGAAAAGGCGCCCCGGCCCGGGATCGGCCGGGACAGATATCGCCACAGATCATGCCGATCAATGTACGCGAGCGTATTTTTGCAGAGATCGGGGGTATCCGGGTGGAATCGCAGGTCAGCCAGCGGACGCAGATCCTCGATGGTGTCGAGATCGAAGCTCGGGGCCTGTATGCGCGTTCGGAGCCCCAGCTCGGCGGCGCGGGCAAGGGTGTCGTCGAGGACCGTGCGGGTGCTCATGGGCTGATCGAACAGCCCGGACGCCGGCCGGCGAAGACCGATCAGGCTGTATCCACCGTCGAGATCCGGGCAAACCACGAGGTCCGATGTCTCCAGGTCTCGAAGCGCGTGAGCCACGATCTGCCCACCCAACGCCGGACTATCGCTGCCCCGCAGGAGAATTCGCGTGGCTCCCGAGGCCGCGGCCTCCCGCACCACCCAGGTCATGCGCTCCGACAGACTCCCGCCTCGTTGCGCCACGACCCGGAAGGGCGCGGGCGCCATCCGCGCGATCTCGGCGCAGGCGTCCGGCGGGTTCACGCTGACCACGGGGTGCAGGCCCAGGTCGCAGGCGAACCGAGCCGTGGCTCGCAGCACGTCCTCGAGGAGGCTGGCGTAGAGCTCCGCCGCCTGGGCCGGGGTGAGCGGGGGCACCATCCGGGTCTTCACCTGGCCGGCGCGGGGGGCCTTGGCGAGCACCACGAGCCAACCGGTCTGGGTGCCGGTCTGGGTGCCGGTCTCGGCGACGGTCCGGCTCACGAGGTGCCGGCTTCGCTCATGGCGAACGAGGGGGAACCCCCCACGGCAATGAAGCCACTCGGACCCGCCGGGCTTCCACCGCCAGCTCGGTACCGGGTCGGTCGAAGCCGCGCCTCACGTAGGCCAGCCCGATTGAGCCGGCGATCGGAGAGACACAGGCGCTCGTCACCTCACCGACCCGCCGATCCCCGGCGGTCACTTCGGCCTCGACCGACAACGGCGCCGATCCCTCCGCCTCCAGGCCCACCAGCCAATGGCCCACCTGCCCCTGGGAGGCCAGCCGGGCCACGATCTCCTGCCCCGTGTAGCAGCCTTTCTGGGTCGAGATGGCGCGTTCGAGGCGGGCCTCCGCGGGCAGCACGCTCTCATCCAGATCCAGGCCCAGACGCGGCCGCCCCGCCTCGATGCGCAGGATCTCGAGAACCTCGAGGCCGGCCCGCACCAGCCCCGCGTCCGCCCCCGCCGCGAGCAGCGCTTGGGTGACCGGCTCTTGGCCTTCGGCCGCGACGAAGAGCTGGAAGGCCTTTTCGCCGCTCCAACCGGTGGCGGCCACCACCACCGGCCAATCTGCGATCCGGAGGTCGGCGCACGCATCCGGCGCCAGACCGAGCGCTTCGCCCATCGGGCCGAGCGATCTCTTCAGGATGGCCGGCGCCTCGGGCCCCTCGAGTGCCAGCCGTGTGAAGTCCGCGGTTCGATCCGCGAGCTCGACCGCATCGGCGACAATGAACTTCTCGAGCCGCTCGATCAGCGGGCCTACCGCCTCGGCCTCTGTCTCCAGCCAGAGGCTATCCGCACGCAGGAGGATCTGAAGATCAGCGACGATCCGTCCCTGTTGGGTCAGCAGCAGGGCGTAGCAGCCCGAGCGGTCCGGACCGGGCTCCAAGGCGGCCACATCGTTCGAGACCATCCCGTTGAGCCAGCGAACGCGGTCGCGTCCCTCCACGCTGACCAGCCCGCGATGGGTGAGTCGGAAGAGACCCGCTCCGCGTCGGACCGCCGCCGCCTGCTCCTGGACCTTCACCCGGCGCCCCGTTCTTCATGAGTGCCCGTTCCATCGGTGCCCGTGGATGCGAGCCCTTTTCCCGACTCCGTCTCCCCCGTGGGCGGAAGCGCACCGTACATCTGCTCGGCCCGCTCGGTCTGCGCTTTGACCCACTCTCCGTATCGACGTCGCGCGACGTCGTAATCGTGCTCGTTGTCGATGTCGACGGCGGCCCCACCCACATCCGTCACCACGAAGCGGAAGCTCGCCTGCAACAGTGAGCTGACACCCCGCTCGATCCTCGCGATCGGAATCCAGGATCGGATCCGGTCGGCCAGGCGACCCAGGCCCATGCGGTCGCTGATGCCCGCCAGGTGCATCAGGCTGTAGTAGAAGAGAGTCGCCAACCCGCCCTGCTGGCTCGTCAGCAGCCGCCAGGCCAGGGCGGCGATGCTGCCGAACTCGCGCTGGTAGCGGTTCTCGTACATCTCTTCGATGTAGTGGCGATTGCCAATTCGGCCCGGGCGCACCAGATGCAGATTGCTCTGGCGAAATCGGGCCTCGCGCAGATTGAAGTAGGCCATTCGGATGCCATCTTTCCGCGAGACCTTTCGCGAGAAGGGTGCAATGGCTTCCTCCGTGACGATTCCAAAGGCGAAACTACAGTCAGTCTCGCGCCCTCGCCGGATGAACTGGGAAATCTCCTGAGGCGTCACGAAGGGCAGATCCCCAGAAGCGTAGAGCACCTGGAGGTCGAGGTCGCGGGGCTCGGGGTCGCGCCCTTCGGGCCCGGCATCCGGAAGCAGACGTCGGTAGGTCTGCCACAGGTTTTCATAGAGATTCCGGAATTGCGGCACGATCTGGAGAGGCTTGGTCAGCTCGCACTGGATCTCGTCCAGAGAGAACACGGCGCGGAGACGCTCGGCATCGCCGACGACCCAGACCTCGGTGACTTCGGGAACCCGTTGGAGCGCCGCCACCACGTGGGCAACCAGCGGCCGTCCCCCGACTTCGAGGTAGATCTTGCTTTCGCCGTAAATCCGCTTCGACGCCCGCCGGTCTCCGGCCGCGACCACCGCGGGCACCCCTTCGCGGGCCCGGGTCGGAGTCGTCAGCGTCCGCTCGTGGTCCATCCCGGGCCAGAATAGTCCCCCGGCAGCGCCGAAGGCGAGCCCATGCCATTCTGGCAAGCTGATGGGGTTGGGAGAGCCGGAGACCGGGCCAGCATGAACCCGCCGACGAAATGGACCTTGGGAGCCGCCCTGGTTGGGGTCGTCGCGATCGCGGTGACCCTGCGGTGGCTGGGCGCCGAGGATCCCTCGGCAGGTCGGACCGGGCAGAAGTTCAGGGACGTAATCGCCGAGCGCGGATCCTTTCGTCTGGCGGTTTCCGCCCATGGGCTGGTCCGGCCCATCGATCGCATCCAGCTCAAGTCCAAGGCGAGCGGCGAAGTCATGGAGCTGCCGATCGAAGTGGGCGACTGGGTCGAGAAGGGGGCTCTGATCGCGCGGCTGGACCAGGTGGAAGAACGGGCGGCCGTGGCGCAGTCCCGGGCGGATCTCGACATCGCCCAGGCGGAGCTGGCGCTGGCAAAGAAGAACTTCGAACGGCGCGGGAAACTATTCACCAGCGAGATCATTTCGAAAGAAGCACAGGATCTGACGGAGCTCGACCTCGCCGTGGCGGGCAGCAAGCAGGTGCAGGCCGCCACCGCTCTCGAGCGTGCCCAGGAGCGGATGGAAGACACGGTGATTAGGGCGCCGGTGGACGGCCTCATCCTCCAGAAGTACGTCGAGGCCGGGCAGATCATCGCTTCCGGGGTTTCCAACGTCGGCGGCGGCACGCCGATCGCCGACATCGCGAACATGCGCAGTGTCCACGTCGAGGCCGGCATCGACGAGATCGACATCGGCAAGATCCGCGAGGGGCAACGGGCCACGATCCGAGCCGAGGCCTATCCCGACCAGGTCTACGAGGGCGAGGTCGTGCGCATCGCTCCCGAGGCGCGGGTGGAGCAGAACGTCACCCTTTTCGACGTGATCGTCAGCGTCGATAACATCGACGGCAAGCTCAAGTCCGGCATGAATACGACGGTCGAGATCGTCATCGTGGATCGACCAGACGCGCTGACGATTCCGGTGACGGCGCTGCGAGAAGTCGCGGATCGCAACCGACCGGGTTTGGAACGGGGCGGGGCTACGGTGTTGGTGAAAGAGGACGAGGGCTATGTCCCCCGCGAGATCCGGACCGGCCAGACCAACGATCGCGCGATCGAGGTTCTCGAGGGCCTGGAAGAAGGGGACGTTCTCGGGATCCCCATGGTTTCCCGGCTCAAGACAGAGAACGATCGCCTGGACGCCCGGGTGCGGGGCACCCGGAGCTTCGGCCGCCGCCGCGGCAGCAAGCAGGATCGGCGGGGATAGGCCGCGTGGCCCTGCGGGAAAACCTGTGGATCGCCCTTCAGAGCCTCGCTGCGAATCCCCTGCGCTCGCTCCTGATCCTGACCGGTATCGCCGTGGGCATCGGCGCCGTCCTCTATGTCGTCAGCCTGGGCAAGATCACACAGCAGCGCATCGACGAGCGTCTCCAATCGATGGGAACCAACGTGCTGCTGATCCGACCCGGGTATTCCCGCATGCGCGGCGTTCGCACCGGGGACGCCGTGATCAATCTGACCTGGGACGAGGCTCGGGAACTCGAGAGCGAGTCCGAGGTGATCGTCGCGGCCGTGCCGACCTACTCAGGTCGTGGCCACGCGGAATTCCTGGATCGGAACTGGCGGACCCGGATCACGGGAACCACCGTTGCCTATTTCGAAGTCAACAACGAGACCGTGGCGGCGGGACGCGCATTCACGGCGTGGGAGGTCGCCGAGCGATCCCGGGTGGCGGTTCTCGGGGACACGGTCTGGGAGGAGCTGTTTGACCGCCGGGATCCGCTGGGCGGAAAGATCCTGTTGAACTCACAGGTTTTCACGGTGATCGGGACCCTCGAGGCCAAAGGGGAGAGCTGGTCCAATCCCGACGATCAGATCTTCGTGCCGCTGACGACGGCCCAGGAGCGGCTCTTCGGCGTCGATTCCCTGACGAGCATTCTGGCGTCGATGCGCGGGGCCGACGACTTCGAGGAGGCGCTGTTCGACATCGAGACGATGCTTCGTCGCAGCCACCGATTGCGTGCGGATCGGGACAACGACTTCCGGGTGCGCCGGCAGGACTTCTTCCTCGCGACGATCCAGGACACGAACCGCGAGATCGCCAACTTCGTGATCCTGATCGCACTCGTTTCGTTGCTGGTCGGGGGTCTGGGAATCGCCAACGTCATGCTGGTCTCCGTCACCGAGCGGATTCGCGAAATTGGGATCCGCCGGTCCCTCGGCGCCAAACGCCTCCACATCCTCGTCCAGTTCCTGACCGAGGCCGTGGTGCTGGGGGTCGCCGGCGGACTGCTCGGGATCGTGGGCGGTACGGCGTTCAACCGGCTCTACATCGGGTTGGATGCACCGCTGTCGTGGGACTGGATCGGCTACAGCTTCGGCATCTGCGCGGGGATCGGGGCGATCGCCGGCCTGTATCCGGCGGCCCTGGCCGCCAACATGAACGTCGTCGAAGCGCTGCACACCGAATAGTGGGATGCTGATCCGGCTGCGATCGGTCACACGCACCTACCGCATGGGCAACGTCGACGTGCATGCCCTCCGCGGCATCGATCTGGACATCGACACGAACGAGTACGTCGCCATCATGGGGCCATCGGGGTCGGGCAAGTCGACCCTGATGAACATCCTGGGTTGCCTCGACAGCCCGACCCGCGGCGATTTCCATCTCGACGGAAGGGATGTTTCCGGCCTGAGCGATTCGCAGCTCGCGGGAGTGCGCAATGCATTCGTGGGTTTCGTATTCCAGACCTTCAATCTGCTGCCGAGAGCGACCGCACTGCACAACGTGGAGACCCCACTGATCTACGCCGGGATTCCCGTCGGCCGTCGCCGGGAGCGGGCGCGGGCGGCCCTGGCTCGGGTGGGCCTGGCCGATCGCATGCACCATCGGCCGGGCGAGCTGTCCGGTGGCCAGCGTCAGCGCGTCGCCATTGCCCGGGCTCTGGTCAACGATCCGACACTGATCCTGGCCGACGAACCCACCGGCAATCTCGACAGCGGCACCGGGGCGGAGATCATGCAGATCCTGGACGCGTTGCACGACCAGGGCAGCACGATCCTGCTGGTGACCCACGAGGCCTACATCGCGGAACACGCCAGCCGGCAGATCCACCTGCTCGACGGACGGATCCAGCCAGGCAGATAGCCCCGATGCGGCACTGCGTACCCGTGTTCGTCGCGCGTGGCGGATGCGACTTCCGGCGCGGCAGCGCGGTTCAGGATAGGGTAGGATTTTTCGGGCCGCGCCGCGCGCAGCCTCCCGCGATGCCAATGGATCTGAGACCGCGAAACGGTGGCGCGACCCTCGCTTCCTTCCTGATTCCCCTCCTGAGTTCGGCTCTTCTGCTTTCGGGCTGTGAGGCGACTCCTCCCCCGCCCAAGCGGATCATCTTCCTGAGCATGGATACGGTCCGGGCGGACCACGTCAACGGATACGGTCCGGGCGACACGACGCCGGAGCTGGCGAAGATCGCCGCCGAGGGTGTCCTGTTCCGGGACTTCTACGGGGCCTCGACCTACACGATCCCCTCGCACATGTCGATCTTCACCGGGCTCGACCCCCGCGAGCACGGCGTGGCCTCGATCGTCGCCCGGCTCTCCCCGGACGTGCCCACCTTGGCCGAGATCCTGTCCGAAGCGGGCTTCCGGACCGTCGCCTTTCACGAGGGCGGCTTTGTGGCGGCGCACTTTGGCTTCGACCGCGGATTCGACTCGTATCAGGAGTACCCGCGCGGGTCGGTGGTGGGCGAGGCTCTCCCCGAGGTTCTGGACTGGATCCGCTGGGCGGGAGACGACCCCTACTTCCTCTTCCTCCACACCTACGCGGCACATCGTCCCTACGGCGGCCTCGAGCGGTATCGCACCGCGAACCCCAACCGCGGGCTCCCCTCGGTCGCCGAACTCGTGCTCCTGCGCGAGACGGCTCCCGGCAACGACACGGAACTCTCCGACAGCCAGCGCTCCGTCTACTACCTGGTCAACTCCCTGGTCGATCGCGCGGAAGACAAGATCGCCGGAGACACCCGGGATAGATTCTTCACCACCAACCCGCACTTCGAAGCGGACATCGCAGCCGTCCGGGCGAGCTACGACGAGCGGATTGGCAGGATCGACCGCGCCATCGGCCGGATCAAGGACACCTTGATCGAGGGAGGACAGTGGGAGGACACGCTCTTCGTCGTCTTCTCCGACCACGGCGAGGCCTTTTCGAGCACGGTCTGGATCAGCACGGCTATATCCCGTTCGACGAGGTCCTGAAGGTCCCCCTCGTGATCTCCTATCCGCGCTTCCTGCGGAGCCGGTCCGAGCACGTCGTCGAGGGCCTGGCCTGGCACCTGGACATCCTGCCGACGGTGCTCGGCCTGGCGGGTCTCCCGACACCCGCGGGCGGGCAGGGCACCGACCTGACCCCGATCCTCGCCGGTGATGCCGAGATCCCCGAGACCCGTGCGATCTACCCGGCCGTCCTGAAATCACCCCTCTATCCCCCCCAGCGACCCGTGCGCCGCGTGGCCCCGATGGACGGGTACAAGCGGATCGAGGGGCACGCGCACTACGGCGACACCGGTGGCTACCTCTTCGATCTCGAAAGCGATCCCGGTGAGGAGCGAAACCTCCGCGCCACGCGCCGCGATCTCTTCGACGCGATGGCCGAGCGACTGCGGCTCTATCTCTCCGGTTTGACGATCTACCCACCGGTGCACCGAAGGACGGGACGAGTGATCACGGGTCGCGAGGCGGACACCGGACTCAGCCGGGAAGAGCTCCAGAAACTTCGGAATCTGGGATACGTGGAGTAGGGTGGGATCCGGGCCGTCGAGATTTCCGGGGTGGGTCCTGGCGGCGATCACGCTCTTCGGAGCCGGGGT
Organism: Myxococcales bacterium; assembly: GCA_022571825.1. GTDB lineage: Bacteria > Myxococcota_A > UBA9160 > UBA9160 > SMWR01 > JACZXC01. Next base: position 9,434 of record JACZXC010000049.1, read on the forward strand.
GGTCCTGACGACCACGCCCTACTTCATCTATCAAAGCCATTGGTCCGGTCCCGCCGCGGACCTCTGGTTCCGCCTGCCCCACGTCGAGCGCTTCTTCGCGGGAGAAGACTTCTTCTGGCAGCTGTTTGCGGAGGGAGGCGGCCACCGCATGTTCTTCCCGAACGCGCTCTTCATCGTCGAGTTCGCGCTCTTCCGCGGGACCAACGTCTTCCTCAACGCCTGCGGCCTGGCGTTGCAAGCGATCACCGCCGGCCTTCTGATCCGTTGCGTCTGGAAGGAACCACATCTCTCCCGGAGCGCGGCGGCGTTTCTGACCGGGCTGACCGGGATGCTGCTCTTCTCCTCGACCCAGATCATGAACTTCGTCCGTCCGTTGAACGTCTGCTATTTCCTCGCCTTCGCGCCTTTGACGTGGTCGGTGCTCGCTCTGCTCCGCGCTCGCGACGCCCACCAAACCGAGGCAAGGCCAAAGGCGGCGCGGGCGTGGCTGGTCGTGAGCATCGCCGCCGCCACTGTGGCCACCTATTCGATGTTCAACGGAATCCTCGGCTGGCCGGCGCTACTGCTGCTGAGCGTAGGTCTTCGCCTTCCCCGGCTCTGGATCGGTTTCCTGGCCCTGGCGGCGGTGGCGATCGTCGGGCCCTACTTCCTCGACTACGCGCCATCGGCCGCGAAGGATTGGCCCAGACTTCTGGCCTCCCCCGGCCCTTACCTCGCGTGGGTGGCCGGGACTCTGGGAGGACCCCTGTCCTGGACTCATCCTCTCATGGGAACCCTCCTCGGCTTCGCGGGCATCCTCGCCGGCGGCCTGATCCTCCTGCGCTTTGGCGCGCGGCGTTCCCCCGTCGGGACCCTCCAGGCCGTGTATATCGGTCTGCTCGCCTTCACCTTGGCGTCGGTCTTCTTCGCCGGACTGGGTCGTCTGGGACAGTGGGAGGAGTCGTGGCGTCTGTCGCGCTACCAGACCTTCGTGTTGCCATTCTGGTTGAGCCTGGCCGGCCTGGCCACGTTGCGACTCGACCGATGCGCCAGCGAGTCGCCGCGACCTGGCCGGTTCCGGTGGGCGCTGGGCGCCGGTGTGATCACGTGGCTGCTGCTGGTTCTGATGCCCTCCCACTTTCGCGAGGCGCAGAAGCAGATGGAAGTCTCGGCGCGGATCCGCGAGGCAAACGACGCCATCCGGGTCGGGATCGACGACCCTCGGGTCTTCCGTCCATTGCTGCCCCGAGTCGGGTTCTACCTTCGAGGCGCAAACCCCGTCTTTGCCTACTCGCCTTTCCTGCATTCCCACGAACTGGGCGCCTTCGCGTCAGAAAAATCTCGTCTGCTCGACCTGCGGATCGGCGCGGACCTTTCGATCGACCCGAAGGCGCGCTGCCGCGGTGAGGTCACGCGCCATGATGTGCTCTCGGACAGAGGCGAGACTCTCGGCGTTCGATTGGCCGGCTGGGCCTGGGACGAGGAGCAGCGAGCCGCGCCGGCCTGGATCCTGATCTCGAACCAGTCGGGAAACACGATCGGTCTCGGGTCGAGGACCAAGCGCAAGGTCAACGCCCTCGAGAGAGCCTGGTCGCGCACCGCGGTGGCGGACTGGACGGCGTACGCTCGCCCAGCGGTGGGGGAACGGCTCACGGTCTGGGGGGTGACCACGGATCGGTCCGTCTGTCGGGTGGTCAGCGTGCGGATCCCCGGGTTGTCGGGGTGAGGTCAGGCCGTCATTCGTCCACCGCCGAGGGGATGGCGTTCTCGAAGAGGTCGTAGTTCCAGAGGAAATTCCACTCGTCGGTCACGCGCATGCAGACCTCGAAGTAGACGCCGCCCAGCTCGCGGGTGGGGTCGACCCAGAAGGCTACGCCCGCCGCACCGGGGTGGGTGAACGCGTCGCCCACTTCAGCAAGGCGGAAACGTGCGCGAGGTTCGCGCCTTGAGATCGAGCAACCCATCGACGACAATTTTCGGATGATTCGATTGCGGACCCCGGTTTTCGCGCGAAGACCGGGCGTCTTCGATCGCGCCTCTCCAGCGGGGTCGCGTGCTTAGGAC
>JACZXC010000050.1 GCA_022571825.1 Myxococcales bacterium
CTGCTGCCCGAGTGTGCGGAGGATTACGAGGTCTTCTCCCGGCTGATCGCTCGGGGCGCTCGCTTTGGGTGGTGCGACGAGGCGATGGTGATTGAGACCATACCCCCGGAGCGCCATACCCTGCGCTGGCTGGCGAGGCGCTCCTACTTGAGCGGCTTGATGATGGCCCGGGTGACCGCCGCGATGGCGCCCCAAGCGTCGCTGGGAAAGAAGCTGTTGCTGGGGATCGCGCGTGCTCTGCTGGGAGTCGGGCTCCTGATGGCCGCGGCGCCGACGGCTCTTCGCAGTCGGACCGCCGCCGCGGGGTTGGTGCGGCGCGCTGGGGTCCAGGTGGGCCAGCTGCGCGCGCTTCTCGACCGCCCGCGAAGTTAGAGTCGGCCCGCCGCGACTGCGTGGACTGCGGCCCGGCGCAGGCCCCCGGCCATGCGCTCGGGATGAAAGTGTTCAGCGGTGGCGCGGGCGCCGGCACCGAGCCGCTCCAGGTCCGTCGCGGTCAGGGCTTCCTCGATGACGCGGGCGAAGGCGTCGGCGTCGGTCGGATCGACGAGCCAGCCGTTCTGATCGGGGCGCACGAGGTCGTCGGCGCAGCCCGCAAGCTGTGAGCAGAGGGCGGGTCGAGCGCATGCAAAGGCTTCGTTCACGACGAGTCCCCAGGGATCGCCGAGGCTCGGGAACACCAGCAGCTCCGAAGCGGCGTAGAAGCGGACCAGATCGTCGGGGGCCACCGCCGGCACGTGGAGGATCTCGCCGGGGGCGCTGGCATTCGCCGCATCGCGAATCAGAGAGAACAAGGGGCCGCTTCCGACGAAGAGCAGCGACCATTCCCGACGCACCGGGGCGGGCACACGACCCCAGGCCTCGAGCAGCTCGCCGAGCCCCTTCATCGGAATCAGTCGGCCCGCGACCAGAGCGATCCGTTCGCGGGATCCGAGTTCCCGGCGAAGCGACTGGCAGCGGGACTCCGTCCCGACCCGCGTCCGGACCTCCTCTACGGCATCGACGTCGCAGACGTTGGGGGCATCGAACAGTCGACCGGGGGGTACACCCAGGGATTCCAGGAACTCCCGGGCCTGGCGTCCCATTCCCACCACCGCATCGGCTCGGGAGAGCAGAGTCCGGCGAAGTGCGCGCCGAATTGGACCCGCGGCGGTCGCACTGATCCGTGAGTGGTAGCTCCAGATCACCAATGGAATTCGCATGAGCTTGCAGTAGAGCAGTGCCATCAGTGTGCGCGCCCCCAGCTCCGAGCTGATCACGAGGTCGGGGCCGAAGCGGCGCAGGGCGCCGAGCAAGCCGATCGGAATCTGCAGAGTGACCCACTGATCGAAGGCCCCGCGCCCTCGGGTGCGGACCCGTCGGCGGATGGACCAGCTCCGCACCCGCACGACGTCGAGCCCGCGCGCGTCGACGGGCCAGCTTCGGTCGAACTCGGAGTCCGCGCTGACCAGAACACGCAGGGTCCATTCGGGAGTCGCCGCGAGCGCCTCGTATACCGGGACCCGGTAGGGAGGCACGATGTTGGTCAGGAGAGCGACGCGCATATCAATAGAACTTGTAGAAGGACCGAGGCGCTGGGCTCGGCGGGTCCCGCAGGGCCAGCACGAGGACGCCGCCGGACACGTCCTCGACGAAATCGGCGGTGTGGGACGTCGGCTCGAGGCTCACCACGTCCCCCGCGGCCACCAGGCGATCGTCTATCCGAACCGACTGAAAACCCTCGAAGGGAAGCCAGCGGTACAGTCCCGGGACGATCAGGCCGAAGGTCCGCGTGGTTCCGGCGGCACCTTCCAGCCGGCGTCCGGCGACGAAGACCGATGCGTTATAGGGCTGGTAGTGCTCGGACCAGAAGCGACGCAGCTCGACCGGAAACTGGTTCAGCCGGAACGACTGCAGGATGAACCGGATGGGCTTGCTCTCGAAGGTACGGATCATCTGCTCCGTGTTGGCCTCGCGTTCGGATCCGGCGAAGCGCCGGTAGATCGTCTCCGAGAAGTGGGAGGGGATAGCGGGCGGCCCGGGCCGGCAGAAGAGGGCGCTTTCGGGATGAAAACCCGCCTCGGTGGCCGCGAAGTTCCGGTGGATGAAGGCGAGGCTCTCGCGTTGCACGGCCTGGCTGTCGATCCGCATGGCGTTCAGCTGCCAGAGCGCCGGAAGCGCCAGAAGGGCTCCACCTCCCGCCAGAACCACGCGTCGGGTAGTTGCCGGCAACAGTGATTGCATGGGCACCCGCGCCGTCGCGAACGCCACCGCGGGGAAGAGTCCGAGGGTCATCCAGAAATAGAAGAAGGCGCCGGCGTGGAACCAGCCCACGGCCAGGCCGAGAAGCAACACGCTCCAGGCCAGGCCGAAGCCTTCCCCGAAGCGGCTGCGCCGCCGCACGCGGACGATTGATGCTGCGATCAGCCCCGCCAAAAGCAGCCCGTGGGCCCAGAGCGTGGCAAGTATCGAACGATATTGGTCGTAGCCGATGGTCTGACGGTAGAAATCGAAGACCGAGAGGCTGCGCTTCAGAAGCACCGAGCTCATGACCTGCTGGGACTCGTGGATCTCCGGCACCGAGAACGCGTGGGCAACGGCGATCCGGTAGACGCTGAAGACCAGGCCGAAACCCGCCAGGCAGAGTCCGGCGCGGAGGAGCTCTCGCTTCGGGCGCCACGCGCGCGGACGGCCGAGCTGACCCAGGGCCAACAATCCGCTCAGCGCCGCCACGTAGAGCAGCTTCTGGGAGGCGAGGAAGCCGAGTCCGAAGAGGCCTCCCGCCGTGAGGGCGAAGAGTGTTCGACGGGGTGAGGTTCGCGACGCCAGTAGGGCCACGCCGCCCCAGACTCCGGCGGCCAGGGCGATTTGGTCCGACCGGACCTGAAGCGACCATTCGAGGAAGGCGGGCACGCAGGCCAGCAGGGCGACGCCCAACGCGGCGTCACCCCACCGTCGCGTGGGGTCGGGCTGGATCTGGGCCAGGAGAACGCCGAGACCGGCGAGAAAGGCGAGGGTGATGACGAGCCACAGGATGCGCGCGTGGCGAACCGCCTGGATCTCGTCGTCGCAGCCGGCGACGAAGGGCAACAGGGCGATTATGGCGAGTCCCGGCCGCCCGCCGCTGTGAAGCACGCCGGTCTCCGCGGTGCGATCCGCGCCGTTGAGCAGAGAAAACTCGTCCCAGTTCACGGCGACGGTATAGATGGCAGCCACCCGCGCGGTCACGAAGGCGGCCGCCAGCATCACGAGTCCCCATCGTCGCCAGCGGCGGGGAATGCTTCGAAGCCTTTCGGTGATGAGATCGGCGCGTTCCGGCATCGGATCCTCATTCCAATCGGAATTGAATTCCGCCGGCTTGAGCGGAATCGGAATTGAATGCCGCCGGCTCGAGCGCCATGGGTCAACAAACCGGCGCATTCCCGGTATCCTCAGCATTCGCCCTGAGATCGGGTCTGGGCGACGAAGCGGGAGTGGCCCAGTGGGCTGGATTTTCTTCTCGGTTGCCCTCGGCTATGCCGTCGCGCGAGTGGTGTTCGGGTATCGCGAGCCCGAGAGTCCCTTGACCCGGCTCACCCGAGGCGAAGCGGCGTTCCTGGCGGCGGCGGCCGACGCCACGTTTCCCAGTGGCGGCGCCCTTCGGTCATCGGGTCGCGAAGCTCGGATTCCGGCTTATGTCGACCGACTGCTGATCGCCTCTCACGCGAGGTCGCGCCGGCAGATGCGCCTGCTCTTCTTTCTGTTGGAGCACGCCACGCTGTTCTTTCCCGCGCCGGGACTCAGCGGTTTTCGGCGCTTCTCCTCACTGACGGATGAACAGCGCGTCGCGGTTCTCGACGGCTGGGCGAGCAGCCGTTTCTGGCAGCGTCGACTCGTGTTCGGGAGCCTGCGTGCGATCCTGACCCTCGGCTACTTCGCCCATCCCCCGGTGCTGCGCGCCCTGGGCCTGGCGCCCTTCGCGCTGCGCTCGCCGATCTGCGAGGCCGACCTCTTGTATCCCCGGATCGGCGCTCACCCGTCCTCGATCCTCCTCACCCGGGCCGACCTCACCCCGCCGAGCGACGGCACCCCGATTTCCCTGGGTGCCCCCATCGATCCGCGATACGCCGAGGACGATTCGTGACCGACGCGGCTGGCGATCTCCGGGTCTACGCCGAATACGATCGCGACTTCTCCGAGGAAGTCGACGCGGTGATCGTGGGGTCCGGCCCCTGTGGTGCCGTCGTTGCCAAGGAGCTCACGGACGCCGGGAAGCGTGTGGTTCTCCTGGAAGAGGGCCCGCCCTTCACCCCTTCCGAGTACGAGCTGGACGGCGCCCTCTCGATGGCGCGCACCATGCGCGAGGGGGGCCTGCGCGCGACTCGCGGCACCGTCATGCCGACCATGCAGGCCATCGCCCTCGGCGGTGGATCCCTGGTCAACTCCGCCATCTGCAACCGGGCTCCGGACTTCGTGTTGGACCGCTGGTGCACCGATTTCGAGCTGGAACACACGACACTCTCGGACCTCGATCCCCACTACGACGCGGTCGGCGAGTTTCTGGGCATCGCTCCGACTCCCGAGAACGTTCAAGGGGAGCGCAACCTGTCGTTCAAGCGGGGCTGCGATGCCCTCGGCTACTCGAGCGAGCCATGTCTGCGCAACGTCCGCGGCTGCCGGGGAAGCGGCGAGTGCTTCACGGGATGCCGGATGCGGGCAAAGCAGTCCATGGACATCAGCTACATTCCCGCGGCGCTGCGGGGCGGTGCGCGGGTGTTGACCTCGGTGCGCGTGGAGGAAGTGCGAGCCGACGGGCACCGGGTTCTGGGAGTTTCCGGGCGCGTCGTCGCTCCCTTCACGGGGCGGCCCAGCCACCGCTTTCGCGTGAACGCACGCGCCGTCGTCCTGGCCGCCGGTTGCATGGCGACGCCGGTGATCCTCCAGAAGAGCGGCAACCTCGCGAATCGTTCCGGACAGGTCGGCGAGAACCTTCAGTTCCACCCCGGGGTCGCGATCATGGGGGTGTTCCCCGACCCGGTGCACCCGGAGTTCGGCGCCACCCAGGGCTACCAGTCCCGCCATTTCCTGCGCGACGGATTCAAGCTCGAGACGCTGTGGGCGCCGCCGGCGGTGCTCGCGGTTCGCATGCCGGGCTCGGGCGATGCCTTCAAGCGCCGCCTGGCCCAGATTCCCTGCGCGGCCATCTGGGATGCGATTGCCAGCTGCCCCCGCTCTCTGGGCCGGGTTCGCGCCCGACGCCGCGGCCTGGACCCGAACCTGACCTGGCATCTGCATCGAGACGATGTGCTGATCCTGGCCCAGGCGTTGTGGACCCTGGCCGAGATCTTCTTCGCCGCCGGCGCGCGATCGATCATCCCGGGCGTCCACGGGATCCCGGATGAACTGCACTCGCGAAGCGAGGCCGAGATCCTGCGGACTCATTCCCTCAAAGCCAGCGATATCCTGACCGGCGGCAACCACGCCTTCTGCACCACCCGCATGCACGGCGATCCCAGCCGCGGCGTGGTCGACGAGAACGGCAAGTGCCACGACTACGAGAACCTGTGGATCGCCGATACCGGCATCTTTCCCCGGTGTCCCTCGGTCAATCCCATGTGGACCGGGATGGCGTTGGCGCATCGATTGGCCCAGACGCTGGCCGAGCGGCTCTGAGGTGTGGGCTTCGCCGAAGTGCCCTCCGGCGGAGCGCGCGTCGGATTCTGCGCTAGTCTTGCCCGCTCCCTACCTCTCCACCGCCATTCGTGAAAACCGCCTGTGAGTACTTCTTCGACCCGAGACGATCTGCGCAACCTCGCGATCATCGCGCACGTGGACCACGGCAAGACGACCCTGGTAGACGGCCTGCTGCGCAAGTGCGGAGCCTTCCGCGAGAACCAGGTGGTCCGCGACCGGGTGCTGGACTCCGGCGACCTCGAACGAGAGCGCGGCATCACGATCCAGTCGAAGAGCGCGGCGATCGAGTGGAAGGGCGTGCGGATTCAGCTGGTCGACACCCCGGGACACGCGGACTTCGGCGGTGAGGTGGAGCGCGTGCTCGGCATGGTGGACGCGGTGTTGCTGCTGGTCGACGCGGTAGAAGGCGTGATGCCCCAGACCCGCTTCGTTCTGCGCAAGGCCCTGGAGCGGGGGCTGCGTCCGATCCTGGTGGTGAACAAGATCGATCGGCCGGAGCAGCGGGCCGAGCAGGTGCTGGACGAGGTCTTCGATCTGCTGATCGAGCTGGGGGCCAGCGACGCACAGCTGGACTTCGCGGTGGTGTATGCCTCGGCCAAGCAGGGGGTCGCCCGCCGAAGCTTGGACGAGCCCCTCTCGGACCTCGAGCCGGTACTCGACACCATCATCGAGCGGGCGCCGCCGCCGCGGGTGGACCGGGAGGGTCCATTGCAGTTTCAGGCGGTGACCTTGGGCTACGACCAATTCGTGGGGCGGCTGGTGATCGGCCGGGTCGAGCGCGGAGTGCTCGAGCGCGGCAAGACTGTGGTTCGGGTGCCTGCCGAGGGGGCGCCGGAGCCTTTTCGCGTGACCAAGCTCTTCAGCACCTCGGGCATCGAGCGGGTGGAACGAGACCGCGCCGAGGCGGGCGAGATCGTGATCCTGGCCGGGGTGGATTCCATCGAGATCGGAGACACCGTGTGCGACGTCGCCGCACCCGAACCGTTGCCCCGGATCGCCATCGATCCACCCACGATCCGCGTCCAATTCTCCGTGAACACTTCTCCCTTCACGGGACGCGAGGGGCGTTTCTTGACCAGCCCGCAGATCCACGAGCGCCTCCAGCGCGAGGCGTTGACCAACGTATCGATTCGCCTCGAGGACACGGGCCAACGCGACACCTTTGCTGTGGCGGGTCGCGGCGAGCTCCAGCTTGCGGTCCTGATCGAGACCCTGCGGCGCGAGGGCTACGAGTTCAGCGTGTCCCGGCCCGAGATCATCGTTCGCGAGATTGACGGGAAAAAGTGTGAGCCCGTGGAGGACGTCGTCATCGAGGTTCCCGAGCGCTGTGCGGGGTCGGTCATGGAGAAGCTGGGAAGCCGCAAGGGGCGAATGATCTCCATGGATCACGCGGGCGCGAGCATCCAGCTGCGCTACGTGGTCCCGAGCCGCAGTCTCTTCGGCTATCGCAACGAGTTTCTCACCGACACCCGGGGCGAGGGCACGCTGTACAGCACGGTCAAGGGCTACGAGCCCTACGCCGGCGATCTCGAGGGCCGCAAGGTCGGCGCCATCGTGGCCAGCGAGACCGGGCAGACGACACCCCACGCGATCTTCAAGATCCAGGAACGCGCGACTCTCTTCGTGCCGCCGGGAGTGGCCGTGTACGAGGGACAGATCGTCGGCGAGAACCGCCGTCCCGGCGACATGAACGTCAATGTCTGCCGGCAGAAGAAGCTCGACAACATGCGGGCCGCCGGGCGCGACGACAATCCGATCATCACGCCTCACCACCGGGTGACCATCGAGGGGGCCCTGGAGTGGATCGGGCCCGAAGAGCTGCTCGAAGTGACCCCCGAGAGCCTGCGGCTGCGCAAGAAGATCCTGCCCGCGAGCTTTCGCAAGCGCTGACGACCGCTGGGCCCATGGGGCCCGTCCCCCAAGGGGATCCAGCATTCCACCTTCCACTCCCGCTGTCCGCCTCTTCCGGGGAGCTTCATTCCTTCCCGAGGTTCGCCGATACGCAGGAAGGTCTCGGATGCGTGCGGGGCCCAGGGGGAGTTGCATGAGGTTCACTCGGATGATCGCCCTGGGGATCGCGCTCATGTGGCCTGCGCTCATGTCGCCTGGGCTGGCCGGTGCGACCGAGATCGAGTGCCGCCGACTCACAAATCGAATCGGGCACTTCTCCAGCATGGTCGAACGCGCCCACCAGTTCGACAACGCGATCTGGGCCGCACGGACCCAGGATCACGTCGATCACCTCGTCGCGCGCCGGGCGAACGAGTGTCCAGGGTACAGTGCCAGCGCGCAGGCGATGCAGGCCTTTGCCCAGCTGGTGCGCGTCGCCGGTCGGGCCGCGCTGACTTACTTCACATTCGGAGCCTTCTGAAGCGGACGCGGAACGCCGATGGCCATTTCGCTCACCCTGCTGATTCCGCTCTGGAGCTGTATCGCATCGGCGGTATTCGCGGGCTCGATTCTCGATCGCGATTCCTCCGACCGCGTCCACCGGATTGCGGCGTTTCTCGTCGCCGGCACCAGCTTCTGGGCGTTCTGCGAAATCAACGGGCAGGTGCAGAGCGACCCGGCGGTGGTGCTCGCCTGGGTCCGGGCCTCGGCCCTGGGTTGGGTCTGGATCGGTCCGGCCTCGTTGCACCTGTTGCTCGCGATCGACGACGCTCCGCTTCCGCGCCTGCGGCGAGCGCTTCCCGTTCTCTACGGGATCTCCGGGCTGATTCTCGTGCTCGACTGGACGACTCCATGGATTCACCCCGCGGTGGTGCGTGCGGAATGGGGGTGGGCCTACACGTTGGGGCCCGGGTCCCCGGTACTCTTTGCGCACGCCGGGGCGGGGTTGATCGGAGCGGCGGCGATCGGGTGGCGCCGCTTTCTGCGCGCCCCGTCACCGGAGAAGCGGGGCCCGCCGCGCTGGCTGATCGGTGCCATCCCGGTTCCCATCGCTGTGGCCCTGCTGACCGATGCTCTGCTGCCCCTGGCGGGCGTTCAGGTTCCGCGGCTCGGCGCGGCCTCGTTTGCCGTCCTGGGGGGTGTGATCGCCTGGTGCTTCCGGCGCTACGACCACTCTCTGCTCGCCCCCGACAGGTTCGCCGGCGAGATTCTCGAAACGCTGCCCACGAGCGTGGCGATGTTGTGGCTCGACGGAACCATCCGAAGTGCGAACGCCGCCATGGCCCGCCTGCTCGTGGGGTCCACGGACCCCCTCGGTGGCGTCCGCTTGACCGATCGACTCGAGGGATTTTCAGGCGACCTCGCCGAGGAGGTCAGCGATCAGCACTGCGAGATTGTTGCTGCCACCGGCGCACGGGAGCCCGTGTCGATCTCTTCCAGCATGCTGCGCGACCGGAGGGGTACACCGATCGGACTGGTGGTGGTGGCACGCGATCTCGCCGAGGTGGTGTCCTTGCGAAAGGGGCTGCTGTTGTCGGGTCGGCTCGCCGCGGTGGGAGAGCTCGCCGCGGGAATCGCCCACGAGATCAACAACCCGCTCGCCTATCTGCGCGCCAACCTGAATCTGCTCCGGCAACACTGGCAGGCGCTGGGCGGCAAGGTGATGGAGTTGGCTACCTCGCCGGAGACGTCCGAGCTACTCGGGGAGGGCGAAGAGCTGATCGACGAATCCCTCGAGGGCGTCGAGCACGCTGCGGCCATCGTGCGCGACGTTCGCGGGCTGGCCCATGCCGGTCGCGGTCAGTGGGAGTCCGCAGACCTGCATCGTCTGCTCGACGGCGTGATTCGAATGGCGGCGCCTCAGCTCACGGCCCGGGCCAGCATCGAGAAGTGCTACGCGTCGATCCCGCCGATCTTCTGCGCACCCCAGGAGCTGCAGCAGGTCTTCCTCAATCTGGTGCTGAACGCCGGCCAGGCGATCCAGGCCTCGGGAACGATTCGCGTCATCACCGAGCGCGACCGGGGGGCCGTGATCGTTCGCGTCGAAGACGACGGCTGCGGAATCGACTCGAAGGTCCTGGGCCGGATCTTCGACCCCTTCTACACGACGAAACCGGTCGGCACCGGGACCGGTCTCGGCCTCGGCATCGCCTACGAGATCGTCCGGCGCCACGGCGGCGAGATCACCGTCGAGTCCGAGCTGGGCGCGGGCGCGAGCTTCCGGGTGCGGCTGCCCGTCAGCGCGGATACCCTCCCCGACTGAAATTCCCGGGGAGCGCGCGGCCGTCCCGTCCGGCGGGGGGGGCAGGGCGGGCAAGGCGCTTCCCCTTCGAGCAGGAGACCCCCCGTGAAGCTTCACGAAAGTGCCCATGCGCCCAATCCGAGGCGCGTTCGCATTTTTATCGCCGAGAAGGGGATCGAGGTTCCCCGGGTGCAGGTGGACATCGGCAAGCGCGAGAACCGCGGGCCCGCGTTCCTGGCCTTGAACCCCCTGGGCGGCGTTCCCGTCCTCGAGCTCGACGACGGCCGGACGATCGCCGAGTCGGTCGCGATCTGCCGCTATTTCGAAGAGGTCCACCCGGAACCGCCGCTGATGGGCGTGGGCCCGGAAGACTGCGCCATCGTCGAGATGTGGAATCGGCGCATGGAGCTGGAAGTGATGCGTCGGATCACCGATGCGTTTCGTCACACCCACGAGTTCTTCAAGGGGCGCATCACCCAGGTGCCGGAGTACGGCGAGACGCGTCAGCGGGAAGTGCCCGAGCAGCTGGTCTGGCTGGACGAGGTGCTCGCCGACCGGCCTTTCATGGCCGGCGACCGCTTCAGCATCGCCGACATCACCGCCCTGGTCGGGATCGACTTCGGGCGGGTGATCGGTGTTCGCATCGACCCGGAGCTCAAGAACCTGTCCCGCTGGCACGAATCGGTTTCGGCTCGGCCCAGCGCCCAGGCCTGATGCCATGCGCCATCGACGCCTCGGGAAATCTGGCTTGGTGGTCTCGGAGATCTGTCTCGGGACGATGACCTTCGGCAGCATGGCCGACGAGAGCGCGAGCTTCGCGATTTTGAACCAGGCCTTCGACGCCGGCATCGACTTCATGGACCTGGCGGAGATCTATCCGGTGCCGCCGGACGCGAGCACTGCGGGGGCGAGCGAGGCGATCTGCGGCAAGTGGCTCGCCGACCGTCCGCGGGACTCCGTCATCCTCGCGACGAAGGTCGCCGGCCCCTTCGGTGGCTGGTTCCAGGCCCCGATTCGGCACGGCAAGACGAGTCTCGACCGCCACCACATCGCGCGCGCGGTCGAGGGGAGTCTGCGTCGCCTGGGGACCGACTACATCGATCTCTACCAGACCCACTGGCCGGATCCCGATCTTCCCGTCGAGGAAACTCTCGAGGCCCTCGATCGCCTGGTGGAGGAGGGAAAGGTGCGCGTGGTCGGGTGCAGCAACCAGACGGTATACGGCCTCACCAAGAGCCTGTGGATGTCGGAGCGCGCCGGCCTGGCGCGCTGTGAGACGATCCAGAACAACTACAGCCTGCTGAATCGGCGTTTCGAGGACGAGCTGGCCGAGGTCTGCCGACGCGAAGACGTGAGCCTGCTCGCCTACAGCCCCATCGCCGCGGGGGTGCTTTCGGGCAAGTATCAGGACGGCGCCTGGCCGGAAGGGGCGCGCTTCACGCGTTACAAGCAGGACAGCGCCCGCACCGGGGCCATGACCCGACGCTTCGTCAACGAGCGGACTCTGCGAGCGACCGCGCGCTTCGCCGAAGTGGCCCGCGAGTGCAGCCTGTCGCCAGTGACCTTCGCCACCGCCTGGACCTTGACGAAGGACTTCGTGGGTTCGACGATCATCGGCGCCACCAGCCCCGAGCAGCTCGACGAGACCCTTGCCGCTGCGGAGGCCCGGATTCCCGAAGACGCACTATCG
>JACZXC010000051.1 GCA_022571825.1 Myxococcales bacterium
TGGATCCGCGTCCGATTCTGGCGGGTGCCCCGTGCCGAGATTCCCAGGAATCGCGGGGACCGGATCGACTGGCTCTTCGACCCATGGGCGCGTGTGGACGACGATCCGCTCGCCCCCGCTCGCCTCGACGGGCGAGCGGACTGGCGTAAGCTAGCGACCCGGTTGCGACGATCCTCGTGAAAGCCGCCTGCGAAAGGAACGGATGTGCCGGCACCCCGCGGTCGAGATCTGGAGCTGACGCGTCGGCGCTTGCGGGACTGGTTTTCCGGCGTGCTCCCCGACGCCCGCGAGATTCGGCTCTCGGGGTTGGCCGGCCCCGCGACCACCGGCTTCTCCAGTGACACCCTGTTGTTCGACCTCGAGTACCGTGAGAACGGTCGCCCGATACGCCGACCCCTCGCCATCCGGATCCAACCCACGGGCTTCCAGATCTTTCCCGAGTACGACCTCGGGCTTCAATTCCGGATCCAGTCGGCGCTCGCGCCCACTTCGGTTCCGACGGCGCGGATGTACTGGCGTGAGCAGGACCCGGGCGTCCTCGACGCGCCCTTCTACGTCATGGAGCGGGTGGACGGGAGAATTCCCACCGACCGTCCGCCCTACCACACCGGCGGCTGGATGACGGAGATCCGATCCGACGAGCGCACCGCGATCTGGTGGAGCGGTCTCGAGGTGCTCGCGCGCATTCACAACCTCGACTGGGAGGCTCTGGATCTCGGATGGCTCGCCGATCAGGACGGTCGCACGCCGATCGAACGGCAACTCGACTACTACACGAAATATCTCGCCTGGACCTGGGATGAAAAGCCGCACCCGACCTGCACCCCGGCCCTCGAGTGGCTCACCCAGAACCGACCGCGGGAACAAGAGCCCGTCACCCTGGTCTGGGGGGACGCCCGGATCGGCAACATGATCTTTCAAAACAGCCAATGCGCGGCGGTCCTCGACTGGGAGATGGCGACGCTGGGCAACCCCGAAGAGGACCTCGCCTGGTGGATCTTCCTCGATCGCCACCACAGCGAGGGGGTGGGTGCAGCCCGGCTTCCGGGCTTTCCCGGTCGCGAGGAAACCATCGCCCGTTACGAGTATTGGTCCGGGCGCCAGACGAAACACCTGGACTACTACGAGCGATTCGCCGCACTGCGATTCTCCGTGATCATGGCGCGGGTGGCGAAACAGATGCAGGCCTACGGCGAACTCCCCGAGGATTCGGACTTCGGAATCACCAATCCCTGCTCGCGCATGCTCGCCCAGCTCCTGGATCTGCCCGACCCCGCTCCGTCCGACTGAGACGCCCCGAGGGAAACGTCCAACCGGGATCCCCGTTCCCCAGGCGCCGCGGATCGCGCCCCCCTATCATCGATCCCGGAGCCCCCCGTGCCTCGCGGCCTGATCCTTCAGCCCAGCTATCGCATCCGCGACGGACGTCCCGTCGTTCAGCTCTTCGGCCGCCTCGAGCACCAGATGGCGTTCTGGGTCGAGGACGATCGCTTCCGCCCCTACTTCTTCGTCTCCCGATCCCAGGCCGATTCCCTGGCCGGCCATCCCGGCGTCGATCTCCAAGAAACGGAACTCACGGACATGAACGGTGACGAAGTCGTCAAGGTCGTCGCCATGCTTCCCGGAGACGTGCCAGCACTCCGGGAGAAGTTGGAGCGGGCAGGCGCGCACCCCCTCGAGGCGGACATCCGCTTCGCGTACCGGTACCTGATCGATCACGGGATCCGCGGCGGCGTCTCCATCGAAGGCACGGCCGAGGCCGTGCGGCCCGGACTCGTGCGTTTTCGAAACCCCGATCTGCAAGCCGCGGATTGCCGCCCGCCCCTGCGCACGCTCTCGATCGACCTCGAGACATCCCCCGATGCCGCCACGATCTACTCGATCGCCCTGGTCTGCGGCGAAGTGGCAGAGACGCACCTGGTTGCGACCGCGCCGGTTCGCGGCGCGCGGACCTACCCCACCGAGGGTCACCTGTTGAGAGCGGCCGCCGAGCGGATTCGCGAGATCGACCCCGACATCATCACGGGCTGGAATGTGGTCGACTTCGACCTGCGCACCTGGGTGCGGCGCGCCTCGGAGCTCGGAGTCGGCTGCAACCTGGGGCGGATCGCCGGCGACGTCCGGTTTGCGCAGGACTCGCGTTTCACACGCCAGACCCGAGCCGAGGTTCCGGGCCGAATGGTGCTCGACGGCATCCCCATGGTGCGCGACGCCCTGCGCCTCGACGACTACCGCCTCGAGACCGTGGCCCGCGCCGTGCTCGGGCGCGGAAAGCGCATCGACCCCGAAGCGCCCGACGCCGCCGCCGAGATCACTCGCATGTACCGCCAGGATCCCGAGGCCCTGGCCGCTTACAACCTCGAGGACGCGCGACTGGTGCTCGACATCCTCGAACACGAAGGCCTGCTCCAGCTCACTCTGGAACGCAGTCTCCTGTGCGGCATGCAGCTCGACCGGGTCGGTGCCAGCATCGCTTCCTTCGATCTGGTCTACCTGCCCGAGTTGCGCCGCCGCGGCGTCGTCGCCCCCAGCGTCGACAGGGATCGCGAGAGGGCCCCGGTCCAGGGCGGCGCCCTGCTCGAGCCCCAGCCCGGGATCTACTCCAACGTCGCGGTCTTCGACTTCAAGAGCCTGTACCCCAGTCTGATCCGAACATTCAACCTCGATCCCCTGGCCCACGCGCGCTCACGGGGAGCGGACGATGCCATCGAGGCGCCCAACGGCGCGCGATTTTCCCGCGACGAGGCGATCCTTCCCGGCGTAATCGAGCGCTTCATGGCCCGGCGAGAGGAGGCGAAGTCGCGCGGCGATCGCCACGCCGATCAGGCCATCAAGATCATGATGAACGCGCTTTTCGGCGTGCTCGGCGCGCCCTCGTGCCGCTTCTTCGATCCCGACGTCGCCAATGCGATCACGGGCTTCGGGCAACAGACCCTGCACTGGACCCGGGAGGCCTTCGAAGCCGAGGACGTTCGCGTGCTCTACGGCGACACCGACTCGGTCTTCGTGCAGCTCGAGGCCGGAGCGCGACCGGAGATCGCCCGCGCCCAGGCCGAGAACCTGCGGGAGCGCGTGGAGAAGCAGGTCGGCGAACGGCTTCGCAGCGCCTACGCCGTCGAGCCGCTGCTCGAGCTCGCGTTCGAGCGCCTATACGAACGCCTATTCCTCCCCCGGGTGCGAAGCGGCAAGAGCGGAAGCAAGAAGCGGTACGCCGGTTGGGCGAATGGCCAGCTCGTGATCGTGGGTCTCGAGTCCGTTCGCCGCGACTGGCCCGCCGTGGCCGGTCGACTCCAACGGGGCATGCTGACGCGCCTGTTCACCGACGTGGAGGTCGCCCCCTACGTTCGGGAGCTGGTGGTCCAGCTGCTGGCCGGCGACCTCGACGACGAGCTCGTATACGTCAAACGCATCCGCAAGGGATCCGTCGAGCGCTACACCGCGACCACGCCCCCCCACATCCAGGCGGCGCGCAAGGCCGGCGACCAGATCGGACCCGTCGTGCGCTACGTGATCACCCATGACGGCCCCGAGCCGGTCTTTCCCGGACGCGCGCTGCCCGAGAAGCTCGACCGGCACCACACCATCGATCACGTGCTCCGGCCCATCGCCGACGCCATCCTGTCGCACCTCGGCAGCAGCTTCGACGAAGCGGCGGACCAGCCGCGGCAACTCCCACTGCTCTAGCCCAGCCGGACCTCGCGCTCGCTGAACGCTGTCGCTGAGACCGATTCAGATGAGTCCTTCCCAGGCCCGGCGCTCTTCGTCCAGGGGCGCATCCACCACCCGGCACTCGCGCCCCAGGAACATCGTGGCGCGCCGGCCGACGTCGTACGCGGGCCAGGTACCGATGCCCGGGTGGCTCGGGCACCCGCCGCGGGCGAAGGCGAGCCAGGCGCCCATGGTGTGGCCGGCCAGGGCCTCGGATTCCGGCCCGGGGCGGCTGAAGAACGACCCTTCGCCCACCTTTCCGAACACGAAGGGGATGTCGATGCCATGACACGCGCGCAGGTTTCCCATGGGCGATTCCCAGGTAAACAGGTACTGGAAGGTGAGGGACTGGTGGACCTGCTGCGCCTCGGCCAGCCGCACCGCGGGCATGCGAAAGATGCGGTCGGTTTCGATCGCAAAGTAGAGATCCCGCGCCGACAGATCGCCACCCCGCGCGCTCCGGTAGGCCTCCATCAGGCGCTTCGCCTCACCGCCCACCCGCTGCTCGAGCCGCTCGAGCACCGCGCCCTCGTCGAGTTCCGCCTGACCGGGAATCATGAGTCCAAAGAGGTTCCACTCGTCCCGGGTACTGCCCACGACCACCGACACGTCGGCAGCGAGTCCATCGGCAATGGCCTGGATGGGAGGCCGCGGCAGGATCTTGCCATCCACCACCGGCTGGAAGGGCAACAGCGTGGGGCCCCTCGCCAGGCTCCCGAGAACCACGCGATCTTGGGCCTCGAGCAGCTGGTCGACGCTGACCTCGCGAAGGCGCGCGGCGTCTCCAGGGGCGATCTCGAGGGCATCGAGCACGAGGCGCGCGATCGCGTTGCCCTCCTCCCGGGTATGCACGTTGTGAGCCGCACCGCTCTGGAGAATTGCGCGTCGGAAGAGGCCCGCCGCCGAGGGCGTGCCCAGCAGGGTCCCCACACTCATGCCCCCCGCCGACTCGCCAAAGACGGTGACGTTGTCAGGGTCGCCGCCGAAGTCGGCGATGTTGTCGCGCACCCAGCCCAGGGCCGCCACCTGATCTTCGATTCCCGCGTTTCCGGTGGCGCCGAAGTCCTCCCCGGCCAGATCGTCCAGGTGCAGGAATCCCAGGGGACCCAGTCGGTAGTTGATCGCAACCGCCACCACGTCGCCCCGGCGCACCAGCGGTGCCACGTCGTACATGGCCTGGGATCCCGAGCCCAGAGTGAACCCACCCCCGTGAATCCATACCAGGACGGGTCGGCGCGCATCGTCGGCGGCGGGGGTGGTGACGTTCAGGTACAGGCAATCCTCGTCCCGGCGACCCACGTCCCAGCCGGGAAAGATTCCCGCGATCGGAAGGTCGCGTTGGGGCGCCGACGCGCCAAAAACGCGGGCTTCGCGCACCCCCGCCCAGGACTCGGGGGGCCGGGGCGACCGGAAGCGCAGCGGCCCGACCGGCGGCCGCGCAAAGGGGATGCCCCGAAACACCTGCAATCCCCGCTGCGCGAAGCCCTCGACCCTGCCGTTCCGCGTCTCGACGATCGCCCCCATGGGATCTCCCCTTCTGAATCCGCCCTTCCCGGCCCGTGATTCTAGACTAGGTTTGCCCCATGCTTCTGCGACTCGAAGGCGTCTCTCGAACCTTTGGCACGCGGACCCTGTTCCGGGACGTCGACCTGCTGGTTCGCCGAGGCGACCGCATCGGCCTGGTGGGACCCAACGGCGCCGGCAAGACCACACTGCTGGAGATCGCCGGGGGCTTGGAACCGCCCGACCACGGGCGTGTCATCACAGCCCGCGACGTACGCATAGGTCTGCTCCAGCAGGAGATCGATCCGACCCGCGAACACTCGGTGCGCGAGGAGGTGACGTCGGTGCTTGCCCACCTCAACACCCTCGAGGTCGAGATGCGAGATCTCGAGGGCCAGATGGAGCGTCTGGGACACGCCGGGGAAGAAATTCCCGGGGATCTCGCGGAACGCTACGACCGCTGCAGCAGCTCCTTCGCCTTCGGCGGCGGATTCGAGCGCGAGGCGCGGGTCGCGCGGACCCTCGCGGGCCTCGGCTTCGACGATCGCGCCGTCGAACGCCCCCTCCGCTCTTTCAGTGGCGGCTGGCTCATGCGCGTCGAACTCGCCAAGCTGCTGCTCTCGGCCCCGGACGTGCTGCTCCTGGACGAGCCCACCAACCACCTCGATCTCCCTTCGATCGAGTGGTTCGAGGCCACCCTTCGGGAGTTCGGCGGTGGCATCGTGATGATCTCCCACGACCGCACGTTCCTTCGGCGCCACGCCACGATCGTGGCCGAGTTGGAATTCGGACGCTTCACGGTGTATCCGGGCAACTACGATCGCTACCTGCACGAGAAGAACGAACGCCGCGAGCAACGACTCGCGCAGAAGCGAAACCAGGATCGCCGGATTGCCCAGGCCGAGCGCCTGATCGATCGCTTTCGATACAAGGCCAGCAAGGCCCGGATGGTGCAGAGCCGGATCAAGGCCCTGGATCGACTGGAGCGCGTGGAGATCGAGGCCGAGCACCGAAAGGCTCCGCGCCTGCGGATCCCGGCGCCGGCCCGGGCGGGCGAGATGGTTCTGCGACTCGAGGGGATCCACAAGCGCTACGGCGAGACGCGGGTCTACCAGGGGGTGGATCTCCGAATCCGTCGCGGCGCCCGGGTTGCGCTGATCGGCCCCAACGGTTCGGGAAAGTCGACACTGCTTCGGATCGCAGCCGGGATTCTTCCCTTCGATGCCGGCGAACGCCAACTCGGGCACAACGTGCAGGTGGCCTTCTACGCACAGCATCAACTCGAGGCGCTCGATTCGGGCCACACGGTGCTACAGGAGCTCGAGACCGTCGCCCACACCGAAGACATCCCCCGGTTGCGCGGACATCTCGGCGCGTTTCTTTTTTCCGGAGACGACGTCCTGAAGAAAGTGAGCATTCTCTCCGGGGGCGAGAAATCGCGCCTCGCCCTCGCCAAGATGCTGCTGCACCCCGCCAATTTCCTGGTGCTCGACGAGCCCACCAACCACCTCGACGTCGCCGCCTGCGAGGTGCTCGACGATGCCCTTCGGAGCTATCCGGGGACCCTGCTCTTCATCTCCCACGACCGAAGCTTCATCAACGGACTGGCCACCCTCGTCGTCGAGGTTCTCGCCGGAGCGCTGACCGAGCACCCGGGCAACTACGACGACTTTCTGCGGCGAACGGAAGCGCCGGCGTCCGCATCGATACCGGCCCCCGCCGAGCCGAGTTCCGACCCGCCGGCCAGCCGTCCCCGGAAAGCAGCCTCGAAGCGCGAGCGCATCGCCCAGCGGGAGCAGGCGAAAGCAAGCGTCCGCCGTCGGGTGCGGACCCGCAAGCGACTGGCCGCCCTCGAGGGGGAGATCGTCGACCTCGAAAAGCAGCTGGAAGCGCTTTCCTGGAGACTCGGCGACCCGCAGGTGTTTCGCGATGCCGATCGGGTGCGCAGCCTCGGGACCGAGCACACCGAGCTTCGCCAGTCCATCGACGATCGCTATGCCGAGTGGGAACGCCTTTCGGCGGAGGTCGAGGCCTCGGAGAGCTGAGGGGGCTCATGTCGCGAAAGTTCATCTGGGTTGATCCTGCGCAGCCACGACTCCCGGCGCGACAGTGATCCTCGATCACAATTCACTGGAGCTCACCGTGCTGGCGGGGTTCGACGACGTCTTCGAGAACAGCCGATACTCGGGACCCGACTTTGGTCGCCTGGTGTGAGCGAACGCGATCTTTCGCAGCTAGGGGGCGCCACGACCCGCATGCTGGCACCGCGCCTGTCGCCCCTCCGCTCGCGCTTCGAGTAGGATGGGCCCCGTGCCGAGCCTATCCATGGCTGCGCAAGCTGGCCCGATCCGGGGTCACCGGCGCCGCAGGGCGCTACTCGGCTCCCTCCTGGTTCTCGTGTCGCTGGTCGCGACCTGCTCGCCCCCGCGCGACGTCGAACGCGATCGGCACCTGCCCGAGTCGTGGCACGCGGCGGAGATCGGCGAGAACGGCGGTCGTTTCTTACCCCAGGCCAACACCGCCCTGCGACAGCTGCAGGAGGAGGCCCGGAACAGCGGCGCGGCGATCCCCTATCCCCACTACGCCGCACCGGGAACCGTGGTGATGGCCGCGAACCCCCGATACCCCCACAGCGTTCGGCGCGTGCGCACATTCCTGGAGCACGAACGCGCGGATCCGGACCTCTCAATCCTGATCCTGGTGAGCGAAGGCTCCGAGTCGCGCAGCCCCCTCGACTTCCAGAGCCTGCGACCCCGGGGTCGGCTCACGGTGATTCGAGAGGCCCGGTCGTTCGCCTCGACCGCCAGCTTCCCGTTCCTTCGCGACTACGCGCCGGTGGTGCGCACCCGCGCCTCGGCCAACGGTCCGCACACCGAGGCCTTGGTGCTGTTCCGGGGTCGGCCGGCAGGCGGACGCGGCTCCAGGCGCGCGGACGATCGCCTCACCCTGAGCCAGGGCCTGGCGGAGATCTACGCCCGTCGGCTCGAACACGCGCCCTCGATCGAATTCCTCGATCTGGTTGCCGACGGCGGCAATCTCGTCACCGATGGCCGCGGCACCTGTTTCCTGACCCGGGGCATCCTGCGGAAGAACCGTCGGTCGCGCGAAGCCGTCGAACGCGAGCTGGGCGACAAGTTGGGCTGCCTGCGGTCGGTTTTCCTGGCGGCGCCGAAGCACCTGGATCCGCTCCAACACGTGGATACGATGCTCGCCTTCACCGACCCCGAGAATGCCGTCCTCAGTATGCCCACCCTGTACGAAGGCGACCTCGGGGCCGAGTACCAGAACGTGCGACAGCTATTGGAGCTCGGCTATCGCGTGCACCGGATTCCGCGCAAGACCGCGTCGGTCACCTACACGAACGTCCTCGTCACACGGAAGCACGTGTACGTCCCCCAGTACGCGGTCTACAAGGTGGAAGCCGACGCGGAAATCCGCGCCGAGGCGGACTCGGGACCTTCGGTGGCGACCCTGACCCTGCCCGCCGACGCCGATGTGACCCACGACAACCGCACCGCCCTCGAGGTGTTCCGGCGCCTCTACCCGGACCGGCGGGTGGTGGGTGTCGACTCGAACGAGACCATCGACACCCTGGGCTCGTGGCATTGCATCTCCCACGAGCTGCCCGAGGCCCTCTGAGAGATTCAGCGGCCGGCTGGTATCCGTTGGTGTATCGGGATCTGACGAGGGAGAGACGCCGAGGCTTCCTCAGCCCTGCGCCGCGCACTCGCCCTGGCGCCGGCGCCGGATCCGAGGTACCCGGTCGACGGATGACGTCGCGGGTCCAAACCGTCTGCCTGGTCCTGTTGACCGCCATCGCGGTGGCGGGCGCGCTCTATTGGCTGCGGCCGCTGATGATCCCCTTCGTCCTCGCCGTGTTCATCGCCCTGATTCTTTCATCGATCGTCGATTTCGTGATGCGGCGGCTGAAGCTTCCGCGATCCCTCGCCCTGGGCGTGACAGCGATCCTCGCGGTTCTAGCGTTCAACCTGGTCGCTCTGGTGATCTCGTCCTCCCTCGGGCAGCTCTCGGCGAACTCGGCGGCGTATCAGGCCCAGCTCGGTGAGATGCTCGGCCGGGTCACGGCGTGGCTCCCGGAACCGCTCTCCGGGCGTCTTCCCGAGGCCGACTTCGCGAATCTTTCGCAGCTCGCGGTGGGCACCATCGGGAGCGCACTGCTGGGAACCACCAACGCCATCGTGGGAATCCTGTCCCAGAGCATCCTCGTGCTGATCTTCGTGATCTTCCTGATGATCGGAGGCGGGGATCGCTCGAAGCAGGCGAGCGGGGTCTGGCGGACGGCCGAGGCTCGGGTCAAGCGCTACCTGGTGACAAAGGCGGTGATTTCCGGGGCAACGGGCCTTCTCGTCGGACTGACCCTCTCGCTTTTGGACATCGATCTGGCCCTGATGTTCGGCTTGTTTGCGTTTCTGCTGAATTTCATTCCCAGCGTCGGTTCTCTGATCGCGACGTTGTTACCACTTCCGGTCGTCCTGGTGAGCCCGGACGTGTCCGCAACGACCGCCGTACTCGCCATCGCGATTCCGGGGGGGATCCAGATCGTCATCGGAAACATCATCGACCCCAAGATCATGGGCGAATCCCTCGACCTGCACCCGATCGTGATTCTGCTGTCGCTCATCTTCTGGGGGATGCTCTGGGGCATTCTCGGTACGCTGATGGCGGTCCCCATCACCGCCGTGGCGAAGATTCTGCTGGAACGCTCTGCGGGATCCCGCGCGATCGCGGAGGTGATGGCGGGGAGGCTGGATTCGCTCCGCTCGCCGGACGGTTCCCGTGACGCCGCGGGTTAGCTCCGGATGCGGCGAGGGGGTTCCGGCTGATCCGGGGCCCCGTTTTCGATGTCGGATCGGGGTCAGCGCCCGCCCTTGCTCACGATCTTCGCCCAGGTGTCGCGGAGCGTGACGGTGCGATTGAAGACCGGGGCGGCCTCGGTAGATTCGGGGTCTGCGCAGAAGTAACCAAGCCGCTCGAACTGGAGCGAGGTACCGGGAATGGCTGCGGCCACGCTCGGCTCGACCCGGCAGTCGCGGACAGTTTCCAGGGAGTCCGGGTTGAGATTCGCCGTGATCTCCTGACCGGGCGCGACCCGCATCGGGTCTTCCGCGCTGAAGAGGTGCGAGTAGAGTCGCACCTCCGCGCGGACCGAATGGGCCGCGGACACCCAATGGAGCGTCCCCTTGACCTTGCGTCCGTCCGGGGCGTTCCCGCCCCGAGTGGCCGGATCGTAGCTGCAGCGAAGCTCCACCACCTTTCCGCTCTCGTCCTTCATCACCTCGACGCATGTGATGAAGTACGCGTAGCGAAGTCGAACTTCCCGGCCCGGGGCCAGGCGAAAGAATTTTCGGGGCGGGTCCTCCAGGAAATCGTCCCGTTCGATGTAGAGCACTCGCGAGAATGGAACCTTCCGGGTGCCCATGCTCGCGTCCTCGGGATTGTTCACGGCGTCGAGCTCTTCGATCTCATCTTCGGGGTAGTTCTCGATCACCACCCGAAGGGGCCGCAGGACCGCCATCGCCCGCGGCGCATGGGCGTTCAGATTCTCGCGCACGGCGTGCTCGAGGCGCGCGAGCTGGATGATATTGTCTCGCTTGGCGACTCCGATGTCCGCGCAGTAGCGGCGAATCGCCGCGGGCGGATAGCCCCGGCGGCGCATCCCCGAGAGAGTGGGCATGCGCGGATCGTCCCAGCCCTGCACGTGCCCGGCCTCGACCAGCTCGCGCAGTACGCGCTTGCTCGTCACGGTGTGACTCAGATTCCGCCGCGCGAACTCGATCTGGGGCGGATGACAGTCGACGCCCACCTCGTCCAGGATCCAGTCGTAGAGGGCGCGGTGGTCCATGAACTCGAGGGTGCAAAGGGAATGGGTGATCGACTCGATCGAGTCCGACAGGCAATGGGCGAAGTCGTACATCGGATAGATGCACCACTGATCGCCGGTCCGGTGGTGAGGCACCTTGTGGACCCGGTACAGAACGGGATCTCGAAGAATCAGGTTGGGCGAACCCATGTCGATCTTGGCGCGAAGCACGCGCTTTCCATTCTCGAACTCGCCGGCTCGCATCCGCTCGAAGAGGTCGAGATTCTCCGCCACCGAGCGCTCGCGGTAGGGGCTGTTCGACCCCGGCTCCGTCAGGGTGCCGCGGGTTGCGGCGATTTCCTCGGAAGTCAGGTCGCAGACATAGGCTGCGCCCTTTTCGATCAGGCGCACCGCGAAGCCATAGAGCTGCTCGAAGTA
>JACZXC010000418.1 GCA_022571825.1 Myxococcales bacterium
CGCGAGGCGCAGTTGGCTCCGGGTTTCGATCGTGATTTCGATGTCGCAGAAACCAGCACGCGCGAGGGCGTCGGCGACTTCGTCGCCGCTGCGAAGCGTGTAGACGCTGGTCGGAAGGCGCTGGGCGATCGCGCGGTTCTCACTCGAGTGGAAGGCCAGCAACAGCTCTCCGCCGGGCCGGAGAACCCGCCGGAGTTCGCGGAGTCCTGCGTCGAGGCCGGGCCACGATCTGGCCCAACAGTCCACGGGGATGGGCGGAATGACGAGCGATCCGTTCGGACTTGGACATGACGGGCCTCCGGGTAGCGGGCAGGAGCGACAGGGAAGAATATATATAACTGACTAAGTCAGTCAATTAAGAAAAGTCATCTTCTATAATTCCTTTCAATTATCTTTAGTTATGGATATCCCGCCCGGCCTGCCGAGTACGGCGTGGCAAGTTCCCTGACGGTCCTTCGTGTCGAAAAGCGGAGATAGGACGAAAAAGCGGAGGTTCATGTCCGCGGACGGACGATCTGACAACTCCCGGATGCCCACTGGAATCCGGGCGCCGTCGGAAACAGGCGCGGATTCTTGCAGGCCGAGGCGCGAGCCTTCCCTCCCGCTTCAGGAACCGGCAACCGGCCAGCCCACGACCCCATGGTGGTAGATTCCGCCAGCATGGATTGGTTTTCCTGCCTGGAAGGGTCTGCCTGCCGGGCACTCGTTCGCAGCATGGGAACTGCCGCCGCGGCGTTGTTTATCGGGTTTGCAGCTGCGTGTAGCGCGCCCGTTCACGGCGTTCGCGTGGTCCTGATCACGCTGGACACGCTTCGCTACGACGCCTTCGCGGGCGACTGCGGTCCGAGTGCACTTCCCAGGACATCGGAGTGGGCGTGCCGCGCCACCTCGTTCACCCGCGCATACTCGGCGTCCAACGTCACGCAGCCGACCCTCGCGAGCCTCTTCACCGCGCTCCAGCCCTGGGAGCACGGTGTGATCCGCAACGGTCAGGTGCTGCCCAGCAAGTTCGAGACCGTCACCGAGGTGCTGAGCGCAGCGGGATTCCGCACCGGTGCGGTGGTGGCGTCATTTCCGTTGCAGAAGCAGTTCGGATTTGCCCAGGGCTTCGACACCTACCGCGAAGTGTTTCGACTCGAGCTCGTCAAGGGGCTCCAGCGCTGGGAGGGCGCCGAGGTTCCCGCCGGCGCTTTCTATTCCCTGGCGGACGATGTGACCGAGGAGGCGCTGTCGCTGTTGGATGAGCTCGGAGGTGATCGACAGTTCCTATGGTTCCACTTCTTCGACGCCCACGATCCCTACGGCGACACGATTGGGCAGCCGCTCGCCCTCACGTCGCTTCAAGTCGTGAGCCGGACCGGGGGGCCGCTTTTCGACGCGGCTCTGCTGGAGGCGATCCGGCTCTACCACGCAGACCTCGCGTCTCTCGATACGGCGCTCGCGCGTCTGCTCGAGCGCATCGATCGCGACGCCGAGCGCTTCGAGACCCACATCGTGTTGACGGCCGACCACGGCGAGAGTTTCGGCGAGGACGGGCAGGTGGGGCACGGCTACAGCCTTGGCCCCCAGGAGATCCGCGTACCGCTGGTAATCGCCTCGCCGCGATTTCGGGCGGGTGTCCGTGCGGACGTGGTCGGGTCCATTGACGTGGGGCCCACACTGCTCTCGCTGGCGGGCGCTGTCGGCGATGTCGGGCACGGGCGCGATCTCACACTCCTCGCTCCCGACGGGGGTGGCGTGGCGTTCGGGATGCAGCTGAGCCCAGAGCCCGACGCGCGCCAGGCCCTCGGCCGCGAGCATTTCTTCGCGGCGCAGTTCGAAGGCGTCTATGCGGGGACCTCGGACGGACTGAAACGGGTCGATGGCGATCCGGACGATTCTCCGGATGCGCACATGAGAAGGCTTCGGGACATGTTCGGACGCTTCGAATCCGCGGCGCGCCAGAACTCTGGAGAACAGCTACGGGACCAAGAGACGCTCGAGGCGCTCGAGGCCCTGGGCTACGTACGCTGACATGCATTGGCGACTCGCCGCTTCAGTCTCGCTCGCAGTGCTCGCGATCCTGCCCTTCCTGGGCGGGGCAGGCGGAGGCTTCATTGGTGATGACGTTCCCATCATCAAGCTCCATTCTGGTCTCCGGGAAGGCGGCAATGCCTTCGGCGCGTTTGCAGAGACGTACTGGCGCGACTACGGAGCGGGAGGGCTGTACCGGCCGCTTACCGTCTCGAGCTTTGCACTCGATCGTGTCGTGTGGGGGGCTGGACCGAGCGGTGCACCCTCACCCGAGGGGATTCACAGAACCAACCTGATCCTGAACGCGATCGCCGTGCTGCTGGTCTTCGCGGTGTTGCGGCGACGCCTACGGGACCTTCCAAGCGTCTGGATCGGTGCGGCCCTGTTCGCGACCCATCCGGTCCATACCGAAGCGGTGGTGCACCTGGTCGGTCGAGCCGACCTGCTGATGACGATCTTCTTTCTCGCGGCATTCCAGCTTCACCGTCGCTCCGGCTGGAAGGCGCGTTTCGGCGCGCCGGTGTGTGCTCTGGCAGCCGTGCTCTCCAAGGAGATGGCCATCGTGCTTCCGGCCGTGTTGCTGCTCGATGCGGCGCTAATGCGGCCGGCAGGAAGCGTGCGCGCGTGGCTCTCCCGAGAGCTGCGCGAGCTGGCTCCGCTATTCGGCGTGGGAGTCGCCTACATGGGCGTGCGCGGGTTGGTTCTCGGGGCCAGCCTCGACCCGCCCAGCGGTTGGACCCTGGCGGTGCCGGGTCGCATGCTCGCCTTCGCGGACGCCGGCCCCGTCGAGCTGGGGCTGACGATGCTACATGCCTTCGGCGAGTCGCTGCTGCTACTGGTGGCACCGCTATGGCTCTCGGCCGACTACTCGGGCTTCCCGCACAGCACGACGCTAGGGCTGCCGGTGCTGGTTTCGGCGCTCGCTTGGGTCGGGGTGCTGGCGGGTGTCGCCTGGGCCTGGCGCCGCGGCGAGCGTGAGCCCGCGCTTTGG
>JACZXC010000052.1 GCA_022571825.1 Myxococcales bacterium
GCGCCGCCATCGCCAACGCCGCGAACAAGGCTATCGCGCCCAGGCCCACTCCCAGACCCGCTCCGGGAACCGCTCCGGGAACCGCTCCGGGAACCGCTCCGGGAACCGCTCCGGGAACCGCTCCGGGAACCGCTCCGAGTACGCCGCGCCCGATCCCTGACAACCGGTGGCTTCCAACCATGGGGACTCCCCCCGTGGGGCGTCGTCGGATCGGCGACTCCCCAAGGATACTAACCCTACGCTCGAGGATCGGTTTCGGTTTCGGCCCGGTCCCCGCGGCCCCCCGGGGAGTCGGGCGCCAACGGCCCAAAACGGCATCCGTATGACTAGGGGGCGGGGAGTGGCCCGATGCGCAGGTGGACCCGCACCGAACCTTTCTCGCCCGAGAGCGTCACGCGGGCGCGCTCCCAGCCGGTGAGCTTGGCGCCAGCGAGGAGCAGCCTGTCGCTCAGGCCCTCGGGAGCGTCGGCGATCTCCGCGCCGCCGATGAGCCCCTCGCCGCGAAGGGAATAGGAGGTGTCGGGCAACAGGTCGAGAAGAATCGAGCCCACTGACTCCGCGGTCTTCGTCGCGCGGGTGACGATCCGGGCATCGTCCCGCTCCTCGATCAGCGACCCCGCGAAATTCCCTGTGGCGCCGAGCATGCCGAGCAGCCCCTGGGCGCGCTCGCGGTTGGGCATGGTGGCGATCTGGATCCGGAAGGGCGCGGCCGGGTCGATGAATCCCGCGTAGAGAGGCTTGCCCTGGATCGCGAGTACGTTTTCCAGACGACCCCGGGTTCCATTCTTCAGGGTTTCGGCGAACCGGAAGCTCCGCGGTCGCGCGCCCGAACCCACAGCCAGCTCGAAGACGAATGTGTGGTCAGCCAGGTGTTCATCGAGATCGAGCTCCAGCGCTTCCAGGAGCACCAGAGCCCGGCGTCGCGGGCGTTGGGGCGCAGCGCGGTGCACCGAGAATGCGATCGTCAGGTCGGTCTGCTCACTGGCCTCGGGTCCACGAATGATGCGGTATCGGCCCGTTCGGAGTCCGGCGGTGGCTTCCCGCTGCTTCGATCCGGCTCGGGACCTCGCGGCGGAAACCGGGTCGCCCAGGGAGGTGAAGAGCTGCAGCTCCAGGTCGTCGCGACTTTGCTTGCGCGCGAACTTCAAAATGGCGCCGAGCAAGCCGAGGCCGCCCGCCACCGGGGTTCCCGGACCGGGCAGTCCCCGGACGAGCCCGGCGGCGAGATCCGTCAGCTTCTCCGCGGTCTCGAGGGAGTCGCGGACGTCGCGGTCCGATTCGATCAGGCTCACTTCGAGGTCGAGGATGCCTTCGGGCGCTCCGTAGTAGAGGAGGCGATTCGCCAGTCGTTCCGGGTGCTCGAGGCGATAGAGCAACGATTCCCGACTCTGGCCGGTTACCTTCGCAGACCATCTCAGCGGCGTTTCCTGGCCGCTGATACGAAAGTGAAGGAAGCCCTCGACGTTCGGGTGTCCGGATCCAGTCCGTCGTTTCGGATGGCGACGTCGCTCGTCCGACGCGAACAGGCGGCGGATCTCGATCTCTTGGAGGACGATCAGCGCCAGGTCCTTCGGCCCGATCACCTCGCCGCGACTCGGGGGGAGGATTCGAATGGTTTTCTGCGAGCTCAGACTGCGAGGCACTCGGTCGGCGAGGACAAGGGATCGAACCGCGGATGTCAACCGGGGCTTCGAGGGCGCCGACGCAAGCGCCCCACCGGCCGATTGGCTGGCCGAGGATAGGCAGGCAGGCCCGGCAACCCCCGGTCCGGACTGGCCTCGAGAATCGAGGCGCGGTTTCGTACTTGGCAGCCAGCCCGAGCCGCGCTGCCCACCCGAAGACGAATCAAGAATCGGGAAAGGGAATGAAAAGGAATAGAATGGTGATCTCGGGCGCCGAAAGGACTCATGCTGGATGAGGTGGATTTCTGTGAGACCGATCCGTGCCCTGGGCGCCCTGGCACTGGGACTCCTGGTCGCGCCCGCACCCTCGAAGGCCGAGACGATCGCCGCGTACGGTGATTCACTCACCGCCATGGGGGACTGGTTCCCCTGGATGCCGGCGGAGTGGACGATGCTCGACTACGGGGAGAACGGCGATGAGTGCTACGCCGACGTGGTTCCGCGCCTGCTGGCGGATCTCGCTACGCCGGCGCATCCGGTGGTCGGCGCCGATGCAGTCGTGATCTTCTGCGGGACCAACGATGTGCGGAAGACCTCCTACTCCGCGGTGCAGACCCTGGGCGAGATCGCGGACGGAGCCGATGCAACTCTCGCTCTCGGCATTCCGGTCGTGATCGTGGCACCGCCGCCGGTCTTCGTGGACGGCCCGGAGCCCTTCACCGTGTACAACGCGCGGCTTGCGGAGTTGCGCGACGCGATCGAGTCGCTCGCGCTCACCCTGGGGCCGGCGGTCGCGTGGGCCAACACCTACGACGTGTTCTGGGATGCCCTCGATAGCGGGTTGACCCTGGAGGACCTCTACGCGCCGGATCTCCTGCACCCCCTCGGGTTGGGTCGGCAGCTCCTGGCCGAAACCATCGAGCCAGAGCTGGTGCGGGTACCGGAGCCCTCCCCCCCGATGCTCCTGATTGCGGGCCTCACGGGGCTGGCCCTGGCGTGGAGGCAGGGTCCCCTCGCGTAAGCACCTCGTCTCGGGCCCAGAGGTCCAGGAGGGACGCGAGGCGTTGGGCAGCTTGCGCGTGGGAAGTCCCCGGGGCCTGCCGTTCGAGCAGTCGCTCGCCGAGCTGCGCCAGGCTGGCACCCTTCGTTTCCAGCAGTTCGAGACAGCTCTCCTCGTCGGGGGTGACGGAGCGATGGAAGACGGCGAAGCCCTTGCGCCAGACCCGCACCCCGATGGTTTCTCCCGGGGTCGGACTCTTCGAAGCGCCGTCGGTCGCGAAATCTCCGCCGGCGTCGAGACGCTTCCAGAGCGGCAGTACCCGGGCATCCAAGCGCAGCGCGCGGTAGCTCGGAATCAGCGTCGGAACGAAGGTCTCGGGCGCGGAGCCGGCGTCGAGGAGGTCCCGCCGCGACAGGGGCACCGCGTCGGTGTCGTCGAACACGTCAAATCGCGCCCACTCCAGGCGGGCCAGGCCGGCGAGAGCCGGAAACGAACGCTCGAGAGCGTGTGTCTCCAGAAATCCGGGGAGCGCACGACCGAGCTCACGAAGCGAGTAATGTTTTGGAGGATGGGCCAGCAGATAGTCGGTCACCAGATTGTGAAACGGCGCATCGCCGATCTGCGCGGCGACCTTCGGGAAGTTCTCCGCCAGGCAATCGCGCAGCCGGTGGAAGTACATGTCGGCGTAGATGTCGAGGCGCTCGGTCGGGTCGAGCCGCGCGTCCGGGCGCACCAGGAAGGAGAGATCCTCCGATGCCAGGTCTCCTCGGCGGTGCAGCTCCGCTGCCCCCGGGCCCACACCCTCGGGCGCGGTGATGAGGCGCCAGAAGAGCGACTGCACCCGGTGCAGGTCGGGAAATCGCTGCACGTCAGGCGCTCCCCGGGTTTGCGAGACTCGCCTGCTGCGCAGCCCGCGCCCGCAGGCACTCGGCTTCGAGGGTATCCCAGTCGGGGACGTCCTCGTCCCATTCCACCAGGGTCGATACCGCTCCGATGCGCCGGGTGGCGAAGCGGTACAGATCCCAGACCTCGTTGCAAACCCGCCGGCTGTGGCTGTCGAGCAGGTGAGTGCCGCGGTCGGTGTGTCCGGCGAGATGCATCTGCCAGATGCGCTCGGCGGGCAGAGCTTCCAGGTACTTCTTCGGGTCGAAGCCGTGGTTCGCGGCGCTCACGTAGACGTTGTTTATGTCGAGCAGGATGCCGCAGTCGGCACGAACGGCCACCTGGGCCAGGAACTCCCATTCGGTGAGGGTTGAGCCGGCGAAGGTGAGATAGGTCGAGACATTTTCGAGGGCGATGCGCCGGCCCAGGTGTTCTTGCACCGCCGCCACCCGCGCCACGACGTGGTCGAGCGCTTCCTCGGTGTAGGGCAGGGGCAGAAGATCGTGGGCGTTGTGTCCCCCGACGCCGGTCCAGCACAGGTGATCCGACACCCAGGCCGGTTGGATCCACGCGGCCAGCGCGCCCAGGCGGTCGAGGTAGCCGCGGTCCAGGGGATCCGTCGAACCGATCGACAGGCTCACCCCATGCAGCACTACGGCGTAGTCGCGGCGCACCTGCTCGAGGACGTGGCGCGGGCGTCCCCCGTTGACCATGAAGTTCTCGGAGATGACCTCGAACCAGTCGACCCGCGTGGGACCCGCGAGCACGCGATCGAAGTGCTCGCGTCGCAGGCCCACGCCGTTTCCGAGCTGAGGAACCGAGGTCACCGGATCTGCCGAAGGCCCCTCGCCATCTGCCCAAGGGGCCTGGCGATGGGCCCGACCGGCGACCCCGGGGCCGCGGGCCGGGCTCCAGTGGGCGCTAGTCCCCGAGGACCGTGCCGCCCTTGTCGGTGCAATCCTCGGCAGAAGTGGTATGCACCCAGCCCTTGCCCTTGCAGCTGTTCTGTCCGCTGCAGCTGTGGCTGCCGTCCGCCGCGGCGCACTCGCCCTGTCCGCCGCACTTGTTGATCCCCGCGCACTTCACCTCGCCACCTTCTGCGCGCGCGTTATCCGCCATCAAGCTGGCTCCGCCGGCCAGCAGTCCCAGCGCGGCACTCGCGATCAGAATTCCCTGGAGCTTCATCCTGTCTACCTCGATTCGGGCGCTACGCGACCGGCGCCCCCCCGTCGCTCGTGGAGCCGTCGGTGCACCCCATGGCAGCCCACTCTAACACCAGGGCAACCCGCTGTCCGATCCTGAGATGCTCGGTGGCGTGAGGGGGTTTCGCGGAGGCTGACTCGGCCGATGACGCCCCGGCCGCGGCCCCGTCCTCAATAGGCGCGGGCGAACTGCCGCTGAAATAGGGGAGCGGGTCGGATCGGCCGGCAATCGGAGGCGTGACATTGGGACAGGGCGAGGCGCGGTGGCACCCGGTGGGGCCCGTAGGGCAGATCACCGAGGGTCGGCCCATGCGCGTGGACATCGGCGAGCGCGCCTTCGCCGTGGGCCGGGTCGGGGATCGCTTCTTCGCCGTGGACAATGCCTGTCCCCACGCGGGCTGGAGCCTCGGGAACGGAAGTCTCGAGGGCAAGCGATTGGTCTGCTCGCTTCACGGCTGGAATTTCGACGTGTTCACCGGGGAGTGCATGCTCTCCGGCGACAAGCTTGGCACCTATCCCGTGCGCGTCGAGAACCAATTCCTCGAAGTCTTCTTCTGACCTGCCCTGAATCGATCTGCGATTCTCGGTGAGGCGCTGCGGTAATTCCGCCGACGTCTTGGGTTGTGGCGGTGTTGATCGAGCGCTTCCTCGGGCTCGCCTTTGACTGACAGAGGGCGGCGCGCACAGTGGTGAGACCGTGTAGGATTCCGTCATGCCTCCCACTGTGCTGGGAGCCAGCGCCGCTCAGCTTCGGATCGCGCGAGCGAGGGTCTGGCTCTCTGAACGTGTCGCCGGCGAGCCGGTACTCGTTGTTGCGGCGACCGTCGACGCCGCCAACGATCTTGTCCGCAACGCGGCTTCCGATCAGGGAGCCTGCTTCGGCTGGTATCGCTTCACCCTGGGCCAGCTGGCTGAGAGGTTGGCGACACCCGCCCTGGGTAAACAGAACCTCGCTCCCATCGGGCCACTTGCCGCCGAGGCAGTGGCGGCGCGGGTTGTTTTCGCCATGGCGCGCGCGGGGGAGCTCGGGCGCTACGCCGCCGTGGGGGAAGGACCCGGCTTCTCTCGAGCTTTAGCCCGGGCGCTCGCAGAGCTGCGCCTGGCCCAGGTCGATGCGAAGAAGCTCGGGGCCGCCCCATCGGAGCTGCGGGCTCTGTTGGATGCCTACGAGATCGAACTTCGCCGGGCGGAGCTGGCCGACCGGGCGCGGGTATTTGCCCTCGCCGCCGAGGCCGCACGCGACCGGAAGTCGCGTGATCCGTTGATCGGACTTCCCACCCTGCTGCTCGACGTTCCGATTGAAAACGCCGCCGAGCGGGACCTGGTGGAAGCCATCGCCCTACGTTCTCCCGATCTGCTGATCACCATGCCGGCGGGCGACAGTACCACCCGGACCCAGTTGAAGGCCATCTCCGGATTGAAGTTCGAAACCGTCGACATGGAGGGCGGCTCCCTCGAAAACCTCCAGCGTCACCTCTTCGAGGAAGTGGCGCCCGCGGAGCAGCTTCTGGATCCAAGCGTTCTCGTGCTATCGGCTCCCGGTGAGAACCGCGAGTGTGTGGAGATCGCTCGGCGCATACTGCGGCTCGCACGAGACGGAGTTGCCTTCGACCGGATGGCGGTCCTCTTGCGGTCGCCCGAGGAATACCGGCCGCACCTCGAGGCGGCGCTCGGTCGCGCGGGTATTCCCGCCCACTTCGCGCGGGGCGCCGTGCGCCCCGATCCGGCCGGGCGCGCGTTCGCGGCGCTACTCACCTGCGCGGCCGAGGGGCTCTCGGCCCACGCCTTTGCGGAATACCTCTCCCTGGGCGAGGTCCCCGACGCGGATGTCGAGGGCGGACCACCGGCGGCACCGCCCGCCGCCGACCGAACCGGGGTGCCCGACGCGGAGCGGGTGCCGGGTGCCGTCGCCGAAGCGTTGGCGGAGGCGACCGACCCGCTCGACGAAGCCGCGCAGACCGAAGACCCCGACGCGGTGCCGGTGACGGCCGGCACGCTCCGGGCTCCGCGCCGCTGGGAAGCTCTGCTCGTCGATGCGGCCGTCATCGGCGGCCGCGAACGCTGGGTGCGTCGCCTCGATGGACTCGAGCGCGAGCTGCGCCTCGACCTCGAGGAGGTCGAGGACCCCGGCGATCCGACCGCCGAACGTGTGAACCGCGACCTGGCCCATCTCTCGAGTCTGCGCCTCTACGCGATGCCGCTGATCGACGCGCTGGAGGCGTTTCCCGAGCAGGCGACCTGGGGCGAGTGGCTCGACGCGCTTTCGGCGCTGGCCACTCGGGCCCTGCGAGATCCCGTCCGGGTTCTGGCGACTCTGGCCGAGCTGGCGCCGATGGCCGAGATCGGCCCCGTGGATCTCGCGGAGGTACGGCTCGTGCTGTCGCGACGTCTGCTCGAGCTGGTGGTCCCGCCCCCGCGGACGCGGTACGGCAAGGTCTTCGTCGCGCCGATCGAGGCCGCCCGGGGCCTGGCCTTCGATGCCGTCTTTGTTCCGGGGCTGGCCGAGAAGCTCTTCCCACGACAGATCGCCGAGGAGCCGATTCTTCTCGACCGGCTCCGGGAAGCAATCGACTGCGGACTCGAAGTCAACGCGGAGCGGGTGGCACGCGAGCGCCTGGCCCTGCGCCTGGCGGTGGGTGCGGCCAGCCGCCGGCTCGTGCTCACCTATCCGCGCCTCGATTTGGAGAAGTCCCGGCCCCGGGTTCCCTCGTTCTATGCCCTCGAGGCCCTGCGCGCCGCCGAAGGAAAACTTCCCGGCTTCGACGAACTCGGCGCACGGGCTGAGATGGCCGCCGATGCGCGGGTTGGCTGGCCCGCACCCGAGCACCCGGAAGAGGCGATCGACGATGCCGAGCACGACCTGGCCCTTCTCGCGCGTCTGCTGAAGCTGGATTCGGACGAGGGCGCGGGGACGGCGCGGTACCTCCTCACCGTGAACCCCCACCTCGGACGGGCGCTGCGCTTCCGGGCGAGGCGCTGGCTGCCGGCGTGGACGCCGGCGGACGGCCTGATCGAGACGACGAGGGTGAAGCTCAGCGACGGGGCGCGCGCGGCCCTCGGCGACCATCAGCTCGACACCCGCAGCTTCTCTCCAACGGCGCTTCAGCACTACGCGACCTGCCCCTACAAGTTCTTTCTCTACGCGATACAGCGGCTCGCGCCCCGCCAGGAGCCCCAGGCCATCGACGAATTGAGCCCACTTCAGCGCGGATCGCTGGTTCACGACGTGCAGTTCGAGCTCTTCGGCCAACTCGAGAAGAACGGTCTGCTGCCGGTGACGCGGGAGAACCTCGAAACGGCCCGCGAGATTCTCGACGCCGCCATCGACGAGGTGGCCGCTCGCTATCGCGATACTCTCGCCCCCGCCATCGAACGCGTCTGGGAGGATGGCGTCGCCGGCGTCCGCGCCGACTTGCGCGAATGGCTGCGTCGCACGACCGAAGACGAGTCGGGCTTCGTGCCCTGGCGCTTCGAGCTTTCCTTTGGTCTCGCCCATCGCCGCGCGCGGGACGCGCGCTCGGTGGCCGAACCCGTACCCCTGGAGTGCGGGATCCAGCTGCGCGGCTCCATCGACCTGCTCGAAGGCTGCGGCGACCGGTTGCGGGCGACCGACCACAAGACGGGGAAGAATCGCACTCCGGCGAATGCGATCATCGGCGGCGGCGAGTCGCTTCAGCCCGTCCTGTACGCCCTCGCCGCCGAGAAACTGTTCCCCGACGCCAAGGTCGAGGGAGGACGTCTCTACTTCTGTACCTCCGCCGGCGGTTTTTCGATCCGCGACGTTCCTCTGGACGAAGCCGCCCGGCGCAGTGCCGCCACCCTGGCCGGGGTGATCGACACGGCACTCTCGGTGCCCTTCCTGCCGGCGGCCCCATCCAAGGGGGCCTGCCGCTGGTGCGACTTTCGGGTGGTGTGTGGCCCCTACGAGGAGGTACGAACAGCGCGCAAGCCGCGCGCCGAGATCGCGCCCCTGGAGATGTTGCGGGGTCTTCCATGACTTCGACCCAGACGCTCCGCGCGGAGCCGGATGCCGAGGCCCGTCGCCGCATTTGCGAGGAGCTGGACGCTACGTTCTTCGTCGAGGCGGCGGCGGGAACTGGAAAGACGACCGCGCTGGTTTCGCGGATCGTCTCGCTGGTGCGCTCGGGAAAGGGACAGCTCGACCGCATCGTCGCTGTCACCTTCACCGAGAAGGCCGCCGGCGAGATGAAGCTGCGGTTGCGCGCCGAGATCGAGCGCGCCCGCGCCGAGGAGGGGCTCGGACTCAAGGAGCGCAGGCGGCTCGAGAAGGCGCTGTCGCACCTCGAGCTTGCGCGCATCGGCACGATCCACGCCTTCTGCGCCGATCTGCTCCGGGAGCGACCCGTCGAGGCAGGCGTCGATCCACTCTTCGAGGTGGCGCCCGAAGACGAGTCGCAGCGGACGTTGGAGCGCGCCTTCGAGACCTGGTTCCAGCGAACCCTGGCGGATCCACCGGAGGGGGTTCGGCGGGTGCTGCGGCGCCGGCCGCGGGAATTTGGCGCACAGGGACCCCGCGAGTCCCTGCGCCAGGGCGCAGCCTCCCTGGTGGATCACCGCGACTTCGAGGCGCCCTGGAAGCGCGAACCCTTCGATCGCAACCATGCCATCGACCGCGTGATGGAACAGCTCGCCGAGCTCGGTGCCCTGGCCGCGCGCGCCGATTCGCCGCGGGACTACCTGGCACAGAATCTGGCCGAGGTGCAGGTCTTCATCGAGGAAAATGCCCAGCTCGAGGCGGTTCGCGGGCGCAGCCACGACGGGCTCGAGGCCGAACTGCGCGAGCTGGCGAAATCGCGCCAGATCCACTGGCACTGGCGCGGTTCCCCGCGCCGCCCCTACGCGAAGGAACTGCCCCGTGAAGAGGTGATCGAGCGCCGCGACGCCGTCAAGGCCGACCTGGACAGTCTGCTGGAAGCCTGCGATGCGGATCTCGCCCCGCTGCTCCAACAAGAGCTCCGTCCGGTGGTCGAGGCCTATGAAAAGAAAAATCAGCGCGCGGGACAGCTCGACTTCCTCGATCTCCTGGTTCGCGCGCGCAACCTGATTCGCGATGATGCCGGGGTTCGCCACGAGTTGCAGGCGCGGTTTTCGCACTTCTTCGTCGACGAATTTCAGGACACCGACCCCCTCCAGGCCGAGATCATCCTGCTCCTCGCTGCCGACGACCCCGCCGAGACCGACTGGCGGCGCGTGTCGCCCGTCCCGGGAAAGCTCTTCCTGGTTGGCGATCCCAAGCAGTCGATCTACCGGTTCCGCCGCGCCGACGTGGCGATCTACGAGCGGACGAAGCGCCAGCTCACCGAGCGCGGCGCCGAGATCGTGCGGTTGACCACGAGCTTCCGCGCGCTGCCCTCGTTGCAGAAGGCGGTGAACGCGGCCTTCGAACCGATCATGCGGGGAAGCGAGGACGGCAGCCAGGCAGACTACGTGGCGCTGCAGCCCTGGCGCGAGGAGGTCTCGGGGCGCCCGTCGTTGGTGGCGCTTCCGGTTCCGCGGCCCTACGGCGACTACGGACGCGTCGTCCGCTGGCGCGTAGCCGATTCCTACCCCGACGCCGTTGGCGCCTACGTCGACTGGCTGGTCACCAAGAGCGGCTGGACCGTGTCCGAGCCGGGGAAGGAGACCCGGGTTCCGATCCAGCCCCGGCACATATGCCTGCTTTTCCGTCGCTTCAAGAGCTTTCGGGACGACGTGACACGTCCCTACGTTCGCGCCCTGGAAGCCCGGCGGGTGCCTCACGTGCTGGTGGGCGGCCGATCCTTTCACGACCGCGAAGAGGTGCTCGCGATTCGCAATGCGCTGTGCGCCATCGAATGGCCCGATGACGAGCTTCGGGTGTTTGCCACGTTGCGCGGCCCCCTTTTCGCCCTGGGCGACGATGCGCTCCTGGCGTTCCGCCGCCGGGTGGGACGCTTCGATCCCATGCGTCGACTCGCGATGGATGACCTCGACCCGTCGGATCGCGAGGTGGGCGTCGCCTTGGTATTGCTGGCGCGGCTGCACGCGGACCGCAACCGTCGGCCCATCGCCGAGACGATCGAGCGCCTGCTCGAGGCGGTTCGCGCCCACGCGGGCATCGCGATCTGGCCGACGGGAGAGCAGGCCCTGGCGAACTGCCTGCGGATGGTCGATCTGGCCCGGCGCTTCGAACGGCGGGGGGCCTCTTCCTTCCGAGCCTTCGCCGAGCGGATGGAAGCCGAGGCCGAACGCGGTGATGCCGAGGACGCGCCGGTCGTCGAGGAGGGGACCGAGGGAGTGCGGATCACGACGGTGCATCGCGCCAAGGGGCTCGAGTTTCCCGTCGTCGTGCTGGCCGATCCCACCTGCAGCGCCACCCGCGCAGCCCCCAGTCGCCACGTCGATCCCGCCCGAGGGCTTTGGGCCGAGCCGCTATGCGGCTGCGCACCTCGCGAACTTCTCGATGCCGCCGAGGAAGAGCTGCGCCGCGACGCGGCCGAGTCCGTGCGCTTGGCGTACGTGGCGGCCACCCGGGCGCGGGATCTGCTGGTGGTTCCGGTCGTGGGCGACGAAGAGGTGGAGGGCTGGATCGACGTGCTCAACCCCATCGTGTATCCGGAGTCCACGCTGCGACGCGACGCCGCTTCGGCGCCGGGCTGCCCCCGGTTCGGGGAGGACAGCGTCTTCGAGCGCCCCGAATCCGCTGGCAAGGGAGCCG
>JACZXC010000419.1 GCA_022571825.1 Myxococcales bacterium
CTCCGGGATTTCCCACAACCGAGCTCGCGCAAACGAACACGCTCCCGAAATGCGTGGATGTCCCCCAAGACAATGCGGGCACTGGCCCTGCTCCGCACTGTGCACAGCAGCCGGACTAACTCATGAAAAGATCCAGTCGGTCACTGGCACTCCGGGTCCTTTTTCAAGAGGTTTTCGCCGTCGACGGGGCGCGTCGCCTCGACGACCTCCGGCCGGCGAACCACGCGGATCATAAACGGGCTTCGTGCCGTGCTGTCGTCACCAGCCTCGAACCAGTATTCCAGGGCCTCGGTGACCACGTCGACGGTTGCGGTGAACGTTCCGTCCTGATCGCGGCGCATGGCCAGTGTGCTGATCGTTCCGTCCGTCTCGCGCAGATGGACCAGGCTGCGCAGATTTGGATCGATGTCCGATGAATCCGCCCTCGACACCGCACGCTCGCGCCTGCGCGTCGCCGAGGCCCAGCTCGGGAGCGCGGAACGCGCGGTACGCGACGCGAGCGTGCGCGCCCGCTTCGCCGGCTTCATCGCCCGTCGCTTCGTGAGCCGCGGCGAGTTCGTGTCCCAGGGCGACAAGCTCTTCCATCTCGTCTCCCTCGATCCGATCGAAGTCGAGTTCCATCTCCCCGAAGCCGACTCGAGCCGGGTGCGAAAGGGCATCCTCATCGAAGTGACGGTGGCCCCCTATCCGGACGAGGTGTTCGAGGCGGTGGCACACATGGTTTCGCCGACCATCGACCCGCGCACCCGGACGCTGCGCGTGAAGGCGCTGATCGACAACCGCGATGGCCGCCTGCGACCGGGGCTCTTCGCCCGCGCGAATCTGGGGATCGCGCGCCGGGAGGGGGTGATCACCGTGCCCGAGGAGGCCATCCTCCAGCGTTTGGGGGGGCCGGTGGTCTTCCGCGTCCTCGATGGAAACCGCGTGGAGCGGATCCCGGTGAAGATCGGCGTCATCCGCGACGGTTGGGTGGAGATTCGAGAGGGTCTCGGGCCCCGGGATCGGATCGTGAGCCGAGGCCACTCGGACCTGATCGATGGAAGTTCGGTCGTCGCCCGGAATCGCGATGGGACGCTGCCGGTTTCCGCCGCGCCTCCGGTCGCCAGCGTGGCGAGTGAGGCGATCGAGTGAACCCGATCGATCTCTGCATCGAGCGCCCGATCCTGACCTGGATGCTCATGCTCTCCCTCATCGTCTTCGGGGTGCTCGGATTCAACCAGCTCGGCGTCGACCAGATGCCCAACATGGAGTTCCCCATCGTCACCGTGACGGCTCAGCTCGAAGGAGCCGCACCGGAGGTGATGGAAGAGGACGTCACCGAGGTGATCGAGGAACACCTCAACAGCATCGGCGGCCTGCGCTCCCTGCGTTCGACCACCTTCCACGGGGTCGCGACGGTGGTGGCCGAGTTCGATCTGGAACGAGACCTCGATCAGGCGACCCAGGACGTGCGAGACAGGATGGCCCGGGCGCGTTATGAGCTTCCCAAGGAGCTCGAGCCCCCGGTCGTCGACAAGATCAACCTGGCCAACCACCCGATCATGTGGATCCCGCTGAGCTCGACACGCGATCCCGTCGAGGTGACTGAATACCTGAAGTACACGGTGAAG
This sequence comes from Myxococcales bacterium, assembly GCA_022571825.1. Taxonomy (GTDB): domain Bacteria; phylum Myxococcota_A; class UBA9160; order UBA9160; family SMWR01; genus JACZXC01. Next base: position 1,611 of record JACZXC010000419.1, read on the forward strand.
CCCTATCTCGAATCCGTCGACGGCGTCGCGTCCATGGAGATCTTCGGTCGCCGAGAACGGGCGATCCGTATCTGGGTGGATGGCGAGGCCCTTCGGGCGCGGGGGCTCTCGGTGGCGGATCTGATCGCCGCCGTCGACCGCGAGCATGTCGAGCGCCCGGGCGGCCGCCTCGAGAGCCAGCAGATCGAGTACTCGATCAAGACCGATGCCGAGTTCGAGAGCGTCGAGGACCTCGCCGACCTGATCGTGGCGAACGTGGACGGCGCCGAGGTACGCCTGCGAGACGTGGCCCGGGTGGAGGACGGGGCCGAGGATCGTCGCTTCATGGCCCGCTTCAACGGCAGCGAGGGAGCGGGCGTCGGTATTCTCAAGCAATCTCAGGCGAACACGGTGGCGATCGCCGACGAGGTCCGCATCCGGGTCGAGGAACTCAGCGAGCACCTACCGACGGGCATCACCTTGCCGGAATGGTCGCAGATCATGGACTTCTCGCATTCGATCCGTCAGTCCGTGGCCGAGACCCAGTTCGCCCTGATCTTCGGCGCGATGCTCGCGATCCTGGTGGTCTTCGTCTTCCTGCGCCGAACGCGCCCGACCTTTATCGTGGCTGCGGCGATCCCCCTTTCGCTGACCGCGGCCTTCGGGGTCATGTGGCTGGCCGGCGCCACCCTCAACATCATGACCCTGTTGGCGTTGGCCCTGTCCGTGGGCGTCGTGATCGACGACGCCATCGTCGTGCTCGAGAACATCGAGCGCCATCGCGAGAACGGAGAGGGCCCACGAGAAGCCGCCTCGAAGGGGACCAAGCAGATCGCTTTCGCTGCCACCGCCGCCACCTTGTCGATTGTCGTGGTCTTCTTGCCCGTGGTGTTCGTGGATGGCCTGGTCGGAAGCTTCCTCGGAGAATTCGGGATCACGGTGGGAGCGGCTGTCCTGTTCTCCCTGTTCGTCTCACTGACCCTCACGCCCATGCTGGCCGCGCGCATGCCCCCCCCCGAGAAACGAAGCCACGGCAGCATCTACCACCGCCTCGAGCGGGGCTACTCCTGGCTCGAGCAGCGCTACAGCGCCCTCCTCGGCTGGGCGATCTCCACCGAAACCGCGCTGCGGATCGGGCGGGTCCGGGTCTCCCACCGAGGCGTGGTGTTGGGAGTCGCCCTGCTTTCCTTCGTCGCGGCCGTGGGCTTTGGAACGCAGCTCGGGACCGAATTCTTCCCCCCTTCCGACGAGGGGCGCGTCTTCGTGATGATGGAGACACCGCCGGGGACGAATCTGGACGGGACCCTCGAACGGCTGCAACAGGCCGAGAAGGTGATGCTCCGGCAGCCCGAGGTGCACGGTCTGTTCGCCGGCGGCGGGGTCTCCGGTCCCGACGGCCCGGGGA
>JACZXC010000420.1 GCA_022571825.1 Myxococcales bacterium
TCGTGAAAAATCGCGCGGGGGAGATCGCGGTCCATCGGTGCGAAGGGGGCGATGCGCGGGTCGGCACGCTTCGCGAGACTTTCCTCGGGAATCGGCTTCGCGGTGGAAGGCCTGGACTGCTCGGCCTCGATCCGTTCAAGGAGCTCCCGCTGCGCCCGAAGCTCGCTCTCGATCTGGCGCTCGAGCTCACTGCCGCGAGAGACCTCGTGCTCCAACGGGTCCCCTTCCGGGGCCGACTTGCCGCGAGCGGGGCTCGGCGGGTGGACAATCCCCCAGGCGGCGCCGGCAACGAGCAGCCAGACCGCGCGCCTTCTTCGCCAAGTGATCGGCACGACGAAGTCCTATCACACGATCCGGGAGTCGACCAAAGAACAGCCAATCCAGGGTCAGAAACCCACCCGACCGACGCGTCGCAGCATTCCCCGGGTCGCCGAGCCGCCGCCCCAGGTCCGGTCCCGATTCGGTGTCACTTCGGCAAGCTCTTGTGAATACTCAATCTTTTTCTGATTCTGGCCGGTCCGTTCACGACTCTCGCGCCCCACTCGACACGTCTCCCCGCGGCGATATCCTAACGCGGTGCATCGGGAGCCGACTTCCGTTCATCAGCGCGACCTGAGAGGGTCCCGCGGCTTCACCCCCCAGATGTCACCGAGCCAATTGGATCTCCGTCGGGGGAACGCTTGGGTCTGACACTGATTCGGAAGAGCAGTTCCAGCCCGGCCCGCCGCAGACCCAAGGTCGCGCTGGTGCTCGCGGGGGGTGCTGTCTCCGGGGGCGCCTTCAAGGTGGGCGGCCTCAAGGCCCTCAACGATTTCCTGGTCGACCGCAAGGTGACCGACCTCGACATCTACGTCGGACTGTCGGCCGGCTCGATCCTGGCGACCTCCCTGGCCGGCGGAATCTCCCCGGACGAGATGATCGAGGTGCTCCACGGCACCAGCAAACGCTTCGACCAGCTCCGCCCCATCGATTTCTACCAACCGAACCTGCGGGAGTTCGCTTCGCGGCCCGCCAAGTTCTGGTTCGATCTGTGGACTTATCTGCCCAGTGTCACTCTCGACTTCGCGCGGGGATTGCCCGGCTTTCCGACGGCGGTGGGTCCGTCCCTTCGCAGGTTCGTCAAGGAGCCCTCCTACACACATTTCGAGGCCGTGGTGATGCGCACGCTCGAACACGTGTCTCCCAAGCGCGAGATCCCCGCGCTCACGAACCACTTTCCCAGCGGCTTCTTCGACAACCGGAGTCTCGAGCGCTGGATGCGGAGGAGCCTCGAGAAGATCGGGATACCCAACGACTTCCGCGCCTTCGAACGCAAGCGCAAGTGCAAGCTCTATATCACCGCTTGCGACCTCGACACTGCGGAGCGCGCGATCTTCGGCGCCGACGAGAACTCAGAAATCACGATCTCACAGGCCGTTCAGGCTTCATCGGCCCTCCCGATCTTCTACAAGCCGGCCCGAATCAACGGCGTCGACTATGTCGATGGAGGCGTGCGCAACACGGCCAACATCGACGTCGCCATCGAGAAGGGCGCCGAGCTGATCATCTGCTACAACCCGTTTCGCCCGTTCCTCAATCGCATCGACGCCGAAGATGGCAATGCCTCCTACTTCGCCGACGGCCGCTATCTCTCCGATCGGGGCATGAAGGTCGTCGTGAACCAGGTTTTTCGAACCCTGCTCCACTCGCGCCTCAAGCTGGGAATACAGCGTTACCTGAACGACGACAGCTTCCAGGGCGACATCGTGTTGATCGAGCCGCGGGAACGGGATGCCAGCTTCTTTGCCCTCAACCCCATGGCGTTCTGGAAGCGCTCCGAGGCGCTTCGGCAGGGTTTCGAATCCGTTCGCACGACCCTCGAGCAGAACTTCGACCAGCTGCGGGAAGTCTTCGGCCGCTATGGGCTGACCATGGACCGCGAGGCGGCCCGGCGCCGGGCGGAGCGGGCTCGGGTGGCGCAGAACTGGGCGCGCGTGGACGAGCCCGGGGAGGAGTTGGAGCGCCCGCTGCGGCTGGTGGGCTCGGATCGGGCGGGGTGACACGCGGGCGCTGACCCACGGTGGCAGACCGCAGGAAAGCTGCTAACATCCTGGTTTCACTCATGTCGTCCCTCAATCGCGTAGTGCCGCGCTCCGAGGCGACCTAGATAGCCTTGGATGTGCACGCTGATTGTCCTCTACGGCTGCGTTCCGGGGTCCCCGCTGATCGTGGCGGCGAACCGGGATGAATTCTTTGAGCGGCAGTCCGAGGGGCCGTCACTGCGGTGGACCTCCACCGGCGCCATCGTCGCTCCGCGTGATGTGCAGGCGGGGGGGACCTGGCTTGGAGTCAACGATGCCGGATTGTTTGCCGCTGTGACCAATCGCCGCTGCGAAAAACCCGACGCGAGCCGCCGGTCCCGGGGGATGCTCGTACTCGATGCACTGGCTTCCGAGACCGCCAGCCAGGCGGCGGACCGGGCTCAAGATCTGGCTCGGGGTGTCTATAACCCATTCAACCTGTTGGTCGCGGATCGTCGCAGCGCCCACCTGGTGAGCTACGTCGACTCGCCGGAGCGGGTCGATCTCGAACCCGGTGTGCACGTCGTCGGCAACGTCGATCCCGCCGAGCGAACTCCGAAGACCGCGCGCCTGCGGGAGCTGGCCGAGGCCGCCGCCGAGGCCGCCGGGCCGACGGCCGCCCTGGAGTGCCTGGCCTCGATTTGTCGCAGCCACGATGGCGGTGGCGATCCGCTTGGGGACGCCTGCGTTCACGCCGGGCCCTACGGAACTCGCAGTTCGGCTCTGCTGAGCCTGGCGGACGCTGCCGATGGCGATGTCCTTCGATTTGCGGACGGGGCTCCGTGTGCGACCGAGTATGAAGATTTCACCCCCCTTCTTCGTCAACTGGATCGAAGTCTCCGGCCCGACGTGGAAGAGTCAGCCATGAGGAAAGTCAGTTGAGACGAATTGGTAGCAACATCAGGAAGCAGAACTCCGAGGAGAAG
>JACZXC010000421.1 GCA_022571825.1 Myxococcales bacterium
CGGGCGCCCAAGCGCCTAGCAGGGTTTCGTGCGCCGCGGTGCCCGTTGGTCGCCTTCGCCTTCGCCTGCGACGAAGGGCGCGACGACGGCGACGTATTTCGGGTCGCGCTGCTCACTCCCGGTTCGATCGCGGACGGCGGCTGGAATGCGGGGGCCTATCGGGGCCTCGAGGAGATCCGCGACCTGCTGAAGGCCGAGGTTCGACACGCGGAGACGCGGACGCCCGCGGAGTTCGAGGAGGGGTTTCGCGACTTCGCCGGCCGCGGCTTTGCACTCGTCTTCGGTCACGGCTTTGAGTATCAGGAGGCGGCGGCCAAGGTCGGGGCCGAGTTCCCGAAGACCATCTTCATCACTACCTCGGGCAGTACCGTGCGCGAGAACGTGGCGCCGATGGTGTTCGAGCTCGAGCAGGCGACCTACCTGTGCGGTGTGCTCGCGGCGCGAATGACCGAGACCGGGATGGTCGGCATGATCGGCGGTATCGACCTTCCCTCCATCCGCAGCACCTTCGAGGCGTTTCGAGCGGGTGTCGCTGCCACCCGTCCCGACGTGGAGGTGCGCGAGGTCTTCATCGGCAATTTCGAGGACAGCTCCGCGGCCCGTGAGGCGGCGCTGGCGCTACTGGAAGAGGGCGCCGACTTGTTGCTCCATCAGGCCAATGCGGCCGGCCGCGGCGTGTTTCGGGCGGTCTCCGAGCGAAGGGCTCGGGGCGACCGGGTGTTCGCGTTCGGAACCAACCGCGATCAAAACGACATGGCCCCCGAGGTAGTGCTGGCGTCGGCCACCTTGGAGATTCCGGCGGCCTTCGTCGAGTTGGCGCGGCAGGTCCAGGCGGGACGATTCGTGCCGGCGCCGACTCGCCTGGGCATGAAAGAGGGAATTGTTCGCTTCGTGCTCAACCCGCGCCTGCGCGGCGAGATCTCCCCGGCGACCCGTTCCGAGTTGACCGAGCTGGAACAGCGGATTCGGTCGGGGGATCTGGTGGTACCGCGGGGAGCCTTCTGAGCGAAGAGCCCCACGCGGACCCGGAGACCGGGCTCTTCGCCGCCCGTCTCCAGCGCGTCAGCAAGTCGTTCGGTCCCGGGTGTCGCGCCCTCGATGCCGTGAGCTTCGACGTCCGGCCGGGCGAGATACACGCCCTGCTCGGGGAGAACGGTGCGGGAAAGTCGACCCTGATGAACATCGTCATCGGGCTGGTTCGACCCGATGCGGGCTCGATCGAGCTGGCTGGGAAGCCCGTCGACCCGGATGCCTTCACCCCGGCCCGGGCCGTCCGTCTCGGGGTGGGCATGGTTCACCAGGACTGCGCGTTGGTGCCGGCCATGACTGCGGTCGAGAACCTCAGCTTCGGCGACCCGGCCGCCGGCTTCTGGTTCGATCCTGGCTCCGCCCGGCGCGCTGTGGAAGGGCTCTGCGCGCGCTTCGAGCTCGAGGTCCCGTTGGGACCACCCATCCGGGACCTCTCGGTTGGAGAGCGGCAGCGCGCGGAGATCCTGCGCGCCCTGGCCCGGGGGGCGCGCGTGCTGATCCTCGACGAACCGACCTCGGTGCTGACGCCCGGTGAGGTCGAGGCGCTCTTCGCCTCCCTGCGCCGGCTGCGCGACGCTGGCCGAGCGGTGATCTTCATCTCCCACAAGCTGTCCGAGGTAGCCGCCCTCGCCGATCGGGTCACGATCCTGCGGAGAGGTCGCGTTGCCGCCCGTATCGAGGGTCGCGCGGCCAACGCGCAGGAGCTGGGACGTCTATGTTGGGGCGGGACTCCCCACCCTTGGAGCGAGGCGCCCGACCCCGGTCGACCGTCGCCTCGGCGCTGGCGATTCGGGACCTGTCTGCCCCCGGGCTCACCCGGGCCAGTCGGCTGCACCGAATCGATCTCGAAGTCTCGGGATCGGAAATCCTCGGGATCGTCGGGATCGACGGCAACGGACAGCGCGAGCTCGAAGAGGTATTGGCCGGAGTGCGTCGGCCGACTCGCGGTGAAATCCGCGTGCACGGGCGCCCGGTGGCTCCCGAGGTCCGGGCCCTGCGTGCGGCGGGTCTGGCCCACCTCTCGGGTGATCGCGATGGAGCCGGGTTGATCCCGGCATTTACCCTCGCGGAGAACTGGATCCTGAAGGGCAGCTACGACGACCGCCGCTACTTCGGTCGCGGTTGGCTGGGTTGGTTGGATCTGGCGGCGGCGCGCCGGGCGGTGCGCGCCGCGGCCGAACGCTTCGGGATCGACCCGGCGGACCCCGATGCCACCGTCGCGTCGCTTTCCGGGGGCAACGCCCAGAAGCTCGCGGTGGCACGCGAGCTCGACGGATGTCCCCGGGTACTGGTGGCGGTGAATCCGACGCGCGGACTCGACGTCGGTTCGGCGCGTTTCGTCCACGAGGAGCTGCTCGCGCGCCGTGCCGCGGGGGGCGCGGTGCTGCTGATTTCGACCGACCTCGACGAAGTTTTGATGCTGGCCGACCGTGTGGTGGCCCTGGTGCGCGGGTCGCTTGTGCCGGTTCCGCCCGGGAGCGACCGCGCGACCATCGGCGCGATCCTGCTCGGTGAAGCCGCCAGATGAGCCAGCCCGCGCACCGGCTGGCTTCCCTGGTTCGGATTGCGGTGCGACCCGCCCTCGCCGGGTTGGGATCGCTGATCCTCGTCGGCGGCGTGGTGGCCTTGCTCGGGTACCCGCCCGGGCGTGCTCTCGCCGCGCTCCTGGCGGGTTCGGTCGGAAGCGGAGCTGCGTGCACGGCGACGGTGCTGAAGGCGTCTCCGCTTCTGCTGACGGGGCTCGCGGTGGCCCTCGCGTTCCGCTGCGGCGTCTGGAACATCGGGGCCGAGGGCCAGCTGCTCGTCGGCGCCCTGTGCGCAACGGGGGTGGCAACGCGGTGGCTCCCCGAGGCTCCAGCACTGCTGCTCCTCCCGATGGTGGTGTTGGCCTGGACAATGCGCAGGCGGACGCCGGTTGCCGAGGCATCGTCGCGATCCACGG
>JACZXC010000422.1 GCA_022571825.1 Myxococcales bacterium
TTGGAGAGTGCTCCCAGGCCGCATCTGGGGCGTTCCCTGCCGTACGCCTCGGCGATCGGCGTGGCGCCGCTCAGTCCGGGTATTCGACCCGGATCTGGGCGCTGACGCAGCGAGACTGGCAGGTGAGGACCCAGCCTTCGTCGAGGAGCTCGGGGGTGAGGCAATCGTTCGCGACCATCACCACCCGACCGGTCGCGAGCTTCGCCATGCAGCAGGAGCAGTAGCCCTCTTCGCAGGAAAACGGGGGCTGCAGGCCGGCGCGGCGCGCCGCCTGGAGAACCCGCTCGCCCGCCCGATAGGGCACCTCGTGTGTCTCGCCGTCGAGCACGATGGTGATCGTTTCCGGCGCCGTCTCGCCCGCGGTCGGTGGCGTTTCCTCCCCGACGGACGTCGGATCCGCCGGCGACGCGAAGTGCTCGACGTGGATGCGATCCAGGTGAACTCCGAACTCTTCGAGGGCGGCTTCGACCGTCGCCATGAAGGGACCCGGGCCGCATAGGTAGAAGTCCGCGTCGGGTTCCCCGTCCAGGTACCGCTTGACGCGGTCCACGTCCAGGAATCCGTCGATGTCGTCGAAGGAGTGGATCAGGGTGAAGCGATCCGGATGGAGAGCGGCAAGCGACTCGAGCTCGTCCTTGAAGATGATCGAGTCGGCATTCCGGTTGGCGTAGATGAGCTTGAGGTGCCGATCGCTCGTCACGAGGGCGGACTTGATGATGGAGATGACCGGCGTGATTCCGCTCCCGCCACTGAAGAGCACGACCCGGTGGCTCCCCCGGTCGAGCACGAAGAAACCGGCGGGGGGCGTCACCATCAGGGTGTCGCCCTGGCGGAGCTCGTCGTGCATCCAGTTGGAGATGCGGCCGTCGTCGACCCGCTTGACCGCGATCTTGTGCTCGGTTTCGCAGTCCGGTGAGCTGCAGAGCGAGTAGCTGCGGACGAGGACTCCCCCCCGATAGGGAATCTTGAAACTGAGGAACTGACCGGGGCGGTAGACAAAGCGCGACTTCAACGCTTCCGGAACCTCGAGCACGATGGAACGCGCGTCGGGGGTCTCCTGCACGATCCGCCCGACGCGCAGCGCGTGGCAGGACGCCGTGGCCTCGGCCCACTCTGATTCCGCGACTCCGGCGTCCTTCGGGTCCATGGAGGTTCTCGCTCGCCTACTCGGGAAGCAGCGCGCCCGGGTTGAGCAGACCGTCGGGATCCAGGGCTCGCTTCACGGCGCGCAACAGCGCAACGCCCGTCTCGCCGACCTCGCCGGACAGCACATCGCGCCGAACCCGACCGATTCCGTGATGGTGGGAGATTCCGGCGCCGACGGCGAGAGCGACCTCCATGGTTCGACGCCAGCACTCGCGGTAGATCTCGGCCCTGTCCTCGGGCTTCTCCGGCCGCGCCACGAAGGTGATGTAGAGATTCGTACCGGATTGGTAGCTGTGACTCGAGTGCGCACTGGCGATGAGAATTCCGGGGACGGCCCGCAGGGATTCCGTCGCGTTCCGGTACAGCTCGGCCACGCGATTCCAGGTAGAGGCGACCTCGATCGTGTCGAGAATCAGACCCCGTTCGAGGAGCGCGCGGAATGAGGGCACGTGATTTCGAGTCTCGAGCCAGGTGTCGACCACCGAATCCTCTACCTCCTCGCCGCCGCACTCGCCGCAGATTGCCGCCACCCCCGCAGCCTGAGCGTCGACGGCGCCGGTCGGACCCTCGTGCAGCAGGATCAATAGGGCGCGTCCTTCGGGACAGATCTCCGGGAACAGACGGCTGGTCTCCGCGGCGTCGTAGAGCCGAACCACCGGTGGCCGCCAACCCGCATGCATGAGCCGCCGTATCGGCTCGATTCCCGATTCGAGATTCTCGAAGGAGAACGCCTGCCCGCGGCGCGCCTGGGGCTGGCGCCGGAGCGACAGGGTCACTTCGGTGATCACACCCAGGGTGCCCTCGCTGCCGAGAAAGAGCTGCCGCAGATCCGGTCCCGCCGATGCGCGGGGAGTGCGGCGCGTGCGCAATACCGAGCCGTCGGGAAGCACGACCTCCAGGTCGAGCAGCAGATCCTCGATGTTTCCGTAGGCGGTGGAGAACTGTCCCGCGGCTCTCGTCGCGACCCATCCACCCACCGTCGAGAGCTCGATCGACTGGGGCCAGTGGCCCATCGTGAGCCCTTGCTTTTCGACGGCGCGCTCGGCTTCCATGCCGTTGGTGCCGGCGCCGAAGGTCGCGGTCAGGCTCTCCGCGTCGAGGTCGCGAAGTCCGTCGAGACGACGGGTGGACAGCACCACGGCGCCCTCGGGCACGACGATCGCGCCGCAGACCCCCGAGCCGCCGCCGAAGGGAACCACCGGAGCGCCCGCTTTTCGGCAGAGCGCGAGGGTGCGCGAGACGTGCTCCGTGCTTCGCGCTTCGACCACGGCCCCGGGCAACGGAGCCGGGCGACCTTCCAGGTCGAACAGTTCCGAGAGCACCCAGGAGTCCCTGCGATGAGCTGCCAGGACCTCCGGGCGGGTGCAGACGCAGTCTCCGAGCTCTCGCTGAAGCGTTGCGACAATGTCGGCCATGGCGCGCGGTCTCCGGTTCGAGGAGTCGAGTCTACCCGAGACGTGGTCGCACCTCAGGCGCGGAAGGCGAGATCCGCGGCCAGGCGTTCGAGGGCCTGCTTGACCTCCGCCCGCTTCCGTTTCTCGCTCCAGCCCAGCAGCGTGGCCATCCGCTCGGCGATGGGCGTCACCGAGGTCTCGCGGGCATCGGGGACGTAGATCGCCGTTCGCAGACGACGGTAGAGCGTGTCCTCGACGGTGCTGGCGCCTTCCACCGCCACCGCCCAGTCGACCTCGGCCGCCAGAACCGGCGAACCGTCCACCAAAGTCTCGGTACCCGCGCGGGCCACCTCCCGCGCTTCGGAGCCATAGAGACGAACCATCCGGGCGGCGCAGGTCGCCGATACGTGGGTCTCG
>JACZXC010000053.1 GCA_022571825.1 Myxococcales bacterium
ATCTCGGTCTCGATCTCCGCCGACACGTTCAGATAGAGCCGGCCTTGGCGCTGCGGAATGACGGTGACCTGCTCCGTCGAGAAATCCTCGTCGCCGACGGGAACCAGCCGGACACGCCGCGCCTGTGCACCGGTAAACATGAGGCTCGTCGTATCAATAATTCGATAGTTCACCGTGATCGGCTGATCGAGCCCCGACGATACTTTCACGTTGATCGACAGTGGAATGCCGACAATTGGCACGCCCATAATCTCGTAGTCGATATTGATTGGTGCTGAAGGTTTGCCCGGGGATGGCCGTGGTGCGTCCGACCCTCGTGCCGTCTGCGCTGACGATGCTCGCGTTTCTCGCCATGGGTCTGGGCACGGCCCGGTTGGTCGGGACGTGGGTGGATGCCAGCATCTCGACCTACACCTTCGGAGGATTGGTTTTCGAGTTTCTCTCCGCCGGCCTTGCAATCTGGCTTCTCCGCCGAACTGGGAGCGCCGTTCATGCCCCGGCTGATTGAAGCCCCCAGCCTGGTCCAGGCTGTCGGGGATCCTCCCAAGACGATTGAGGAGTACGCGGGACGGGTGAACTCGGGTCATTCGGGGGTCAGCATCGCCCGGATGCGCTCGCCCGAGGGCTGGAGTGAGCCGGGCCAACGGCCGGAGTTCGAGGAGATCAGCGTTGTGCTGGCAGGTACGCTCCGCGTCGAGCACGAGAGTGGGGCGCTGAACGCCCGCGCGGGACAGGTGGTTGTGGCGCGCGCCGGTGAGTGGGTCCGCTACAGCAGCCCTGAACCCGGCGGTGCCGAATACATCGCCGTCTGCATTCCCGCATTCTCGCCGGAAACGGTTCACCGCGATGAAGAATGAAGGCGGCGGTTCCGAACGAGGATGACCGAGGCCGGATTCGCGACACTCGACCCGAAGATCGCGAAGACGAGCCGGCAGCCGTCGACCGGGACGAGGCCTCGATCCTGGGCTTTCACACGCGGCGACTGCTGGCGGAGCCTGTGGCCCCCGACGATCTCGGCGAGCTCTGTCGCATGCAGCGGGACCCGCGGGTCATGGCGACCCTGGGCGATCGCCTCTTCACGACGGAGGAGACCCGAGTTCTTCTCGATCGGTTCTTGGCGCACTGGGATCGACACGGGTACGGGATGTGGGTGCTTCGCCACCGGACCACCGCGGAGTTCGTCGGTCGCGCCGGTCTCCACCGCTGCGAGGTGGAGGGCGAGCTGGAGGTAGAGCTCGCCTATGCGCTGCGAGCCGAGTTCTGGAACCAGGGTTTGACCAGTGAGGTGTCGGGCGAGATCCTGAAACGGGCGTTCGATGGGTTGGGGCTCCCCAGCGTCGTCGCCTTCACCGTGACGAGCAACGGCGCGTCCCAGCGGGTCCTGGAGAAGCTGGGTTTCGAGCTCGAACGTCACTTTCTGCGCGCTCGTCTGCCCCACGTGCTCTACCGCATCAGAAAGCCGCGCGACACCGCGCGACGGGTGCGGAGTGAGTTCTCGAGCCAGGCCGATCGATGGGTTCCCCGGAGAGCTGGCGATGAGACCGGGGGAACCGAGATGAAAATTCTTCGTGGGTTGGGGATCGCCCTGGCCGCGGTCGTGGGGTTGTTGGTGGCCGTGGGCACGGTTGCCCGGTTTCAAGACGGTGGCCTCGGCCCCTTCCCCGGTGGCCCGCTTCGGGCCGGCGAGCTGATTGCGGATCTGCCGGTCGACTGGTCCTTCGCCAGGTCGGTTCAGGAGATCGACTTCCAGTTGCTCGAGCCGGCGCGATCGAGGGTCACGTGGGTCCTGGTCCACGAGGGAAAGCTCTACATCCCCTGCGGATTTCCCAACTTCCGGTTCCTGAAGCAGTGGCCCCACGAGGCCCTTCGCGATGGACGCTCGCTTCTTCGAATTCAAGGCAAGCGGTACCCACGGCAGGCGGTTCGCGTCGAAGATCCCCGGCTGTTGGCCGTTCTCGCCGAGCAGCTCCGGCAGAAGTACCCGGTTGGCGAGAGATACGATTCGGAGACTCTGTGGTTCTTCCGGATGGACCCCCGCACCTGACCGACCGAATCGCTGTGGACGAAGTGGCCGAGGTCGGACCGTGGGCGAAGCCCCGGCGGTCCCGTGATGCCCGCCAGCATGTGGTCGTGCCGCGCGACGAAGGCGCTGCGGTGGGGCGTCGTCAAGCCATCGCGTTCGAGATCGCGAAGGCGGTCCACGTTGTAGACGACCCGGGTGCCGGTCACGGCGATCCCGACCACGGACGCCAACGGCGGCACACCCATCGCGAGGGAAGCGGCAGCGCACAAGACCCCCGCCGCGGCCGCGACCCAAAGGCTCGAGAAAGCGACGGCGTCGAGCAGCGCAATCACGCCGACAACGCAACCCTGCGCCGGGTGAGTCTCACGAAGCTGTGGATCGCGTTCCGATTGGTGGGTTTCTCACCCATGTCAGCGAGTTTCCTGAACAGTTCGACGGGTGCGGTGCCGTAAAGCGTCACGGCATGTCTGCCGTGGTCCCCGGTCGTGAACCTCTGCGCCTTCATCTAGGCTGTGCCGACCGCACGCCGGCCGGCTGGGTCAACGTCGATTACGCTCTCGGAGCCCGGCTGGCGCGCCTGCCGGGGATCGGTCGCGCGTGTCGGGCGCTGGGCCTGCTTCGCCTCGACTGGCCCGCCGGGATTGTCGTTCACGATCTGCGCCGGCCGTTTCCCTGGGCCGACGACTCGGCCGAGGCGGTCTACTCCTCCCACACTCTCGAACATCTCACCGGCGACGAAGGCCGACGCTTTGCGCGCGAGTGTCATCGGGTGCTGCGGCCGGGGGGTGTGCTCCGGATCGTCGTGCCCGATCTACGCGCGTGCGTGAAGACCTATCTGGACGGGAAGGTTCCCGCCGGCGAGTTCCTCGAGAGTCTCGGAATCGATCCGGTGATGCCGGGGGACGGCTGGCTCAGGGGTTTCCTCGCACCCTGGGTTCGCTTTCCGCACCGCTGCATGTACGACGGGGACAGTCTGCCGGCGCTGCTGCGTAAGGCCGGGTTCGAGGTCGAGCTGGCGGACGCGCTGCACAGCCGAATCGCGGACATCGACCGGATCGAGATCGCCGACCGGACCGGCGGCGCGGTGATCGCCGAGGGTGTCAAGCGATGACTGTCGCGAGCGAGGGCCTCCAGCGCCACTACGATGCCAAGTATGCTCTCGAGGCCGGCGGCGGGTCCGTGGGGTGGATTGCGCGTCCCCCGATCCCGACCGATCGCTTCCAGGCGTGTTGCCGGTTCTTTCCCGACTTGTTTCACGGCGGTCGGATTCTCGAGCTCGCGGCGGGCAGTGGACTCGTGGCGCGAAGTCTGATCGCCTCGGGACTCCCCTTCGAGAGCTACACGTCCAGTGATTTCAGCGAGGCCCGCCTCGCGGGATTGGAGCGGACCCTCGACGATCCGCGGGTGCGCGTGACCCGGATGGATGCGGAGGACCTGCCGGAGTCGGAGTTCGGCCGCTACGACGCGGTCATCCTGATCGCGTTGATCGAGCATCTGGTCGATCCCCTTCGGGCCATGCAGCGGGTCCGGAAGTTGCTGCGACCCGGCGGATTTGCCTACCTCGATACGCCGAACGTCGCGAAGTACACCCGGCGTCTCAAGCTCCTGTTCGGACGCTTTCCCTCCACGGCTTCCCGCAATGAGGGCCTGACCACCTACGAAGGAGACCCCGTCGACCTGCACGACGAAGGGCACCTTCACTACTTCACGCACCGCTCGCTGTCGCTGATGTTGACCCAGCGTTGCGGCTTCGCCCGCGTCCGGGCGCTCACCTACTTCACCGGGGGTCGCCTGTTGGGTCGCGCTCCCGACCACGCGCTGGCACGGCTGTGGCCGGGGATGTTCTCCGAGGTCTGTCTGGTCGCCTACGTCTGAGCCGCTGCTAGCGATAGGTGTTGTGGACCCTGAGGATCTTTACGGGGAATCCGCGGGCTTCTCGTCGGTGACGACCGGGTCCGCAGGAAGATCGCGGCCGGGCAGGATCAGGGCGGTCATGTAGTTCCCGCGCGACCCGGGGACGAAGCCGAGGCCCCAGCCGGCGAGGGCTGCCAGCCTCCGCACGCTGGCTACCGGATGGGCGTTCCAGCGCGAGCTCATCCAGCCCAGGGTGATCTCGAGGGTGTAGTCCGATTCCAGGTAGTAGCTGTTGAGAAGGAATTCGAGGGGTCGGCGTCCGAAGCGATAGACGAAGTTGTCTCGCGCCCCCAGATTGCCCACCTGTTGGGTCTCGTAGACCGTGGCCAGGCCGAGACGTTCGAAGAGGCGACCCGCAACCGTGTCGTAGGGTTCGATCACCAGGGCGGCGCGACGGCAGATGCGGAGCATCTCGTACAGGCCGAGTACGGGTCGCGCCAGGTGATGAAGGGACTCTTTGCAGAAGACGAGATCGAAGGACCGAGACTCCAACGCGAGCTGCTCCGAGTTCTCGATCCGGTACGAAATGCGCGGATCGTCGTCCAGGGCGATTCGGATCGCGTCGTCGGGGTCGGCGATGCCGGTGAGGAGGATCTGTTCGAAGGGCAGCTTCGCCAGCGCGCGGGCATCCCGGTGGTTGGCCCCGATGGCGAGGACCCGGCCGAGGCCGTTGCCCTGGGAGGTTGCATCGAGGTGCGCGCGATAGCGGTCGATGGCGTGGCGGAACAGGGTATCGTGGAAGTCGCCGTGGGAGTCGATGCGAAGCAGATCCCGCAGTGCCCTGCGCTGAAATCGGACTCGATTCACCGCGGCCTCCCCGGTCCGGCTCGTTATCCACTTCGCGCGCCCTGCCGGCTTGCATCGGCAGACATGGGCGCAAGCCTGAGGATTGGCTGAGGTTTGGCAGTCCGCGCAGGTCGGACCGGGGAGCGATCGTCAGGCCGGGGCGATCTCGACCGGAATGCCGTTGAGGACGCTGTTGCCCGAGAGAGCGTCGACCTGGGCCTCGTCGGTGAGGCGGTTGGAGTTGACGCCGGCATGCTGGCGCGCAACCCGCATTCGGGTGCCCTCGACGTCGTGGCCGAAACCGTGGGGAAGGCTCACGACTCCCGGCATCATCTCTTCGCTCACCGCGATCGGCGCCTCGATCGCTCCGATCCGCGAGCGGATGCGAGCCCGGGCGCCGTCAGCCAGCCCGAGGCGTTTCGCGTCGGTCGGATGCACGAGGAGCGTGCAGCGATCGCGGCCCTTCGCCAGCGAGTGGATATTGTGCATCCACGAGTTGTTCGAGCGCAGGTGGCGCCGCCCCACCAGCACCAGGCGATCGTCGGCGGTCCGCTCGCTCAGTCGTGCCCTCAGGCGCGAGACATCGCCGCTCAGCAGTGCCGGTGCGAGTTCGACGGCCCCGCTCTCGGTGGCGAGCATGCCGGGAAGCCGCGGTTCGAGAGCCCCGAGATCGAGTCCGTGCTCCGCCTTCCGCAGCACCTCGAGGGAGAGCCCCGAGCGTTCCGGGTCGAAGTGATCTCCGTAGGGGCCCGCCCGCAGCATCAGGTCGAGAATTCGCTCGGGGCCGCGGCGGTCGCCGAGCTGTTTGCGCGCTTCCTCGACCGATACGTCCGGGCACGAGGAGCCCGGCGAACCCACCGCCGACGAGAGCAGGTGCGAGAGCACCAGTTCGTCGACAGCGTCGGCGCTCGCCCCGTTCACACGTCCCGCGAGTTCGGCGAGAATCTCCCACGGATCGCGTGAATCTTCCGGGGGCTCGAGGACGCGGGGAGAATACTTCGAGATGTTGCGAATCGAGAGCCCATTGAAGACGAGGTCGTAGTTGGATCGCTCCAGGGGTGAGACCGGCGGCAGGATGACGTCGGCGAATCGCGTGGTCTCGTTCACGTAGATGTCGACGGACACCATGAACTCCAACGATTCGAGGGCGCGGGCCAACCGGTTTCCATTGGGGGTCGAGAGCACCGGATTGCCGGCCACCGTGACCATCGCGCGAATCGATTCGTCTCCCGCTGCATCGATCTCTTCGGCCAGGGTCGCCGCCGGAAGCTCGCCGAAGGCCTCGGGCAGTCCGCGCACACGGGAGCGCCAGCGTCCGTAGGGCAGCTTGCGAGGCTTCGGTGCATCGGCCGCCGGCCCGGTGGCCGTCCGGGGAAACATCGCGCCACCGGGGCGGTCGAGATTTCCCGTCAGCGTATTCACGACGTCTACGAGCCAGCTCGCGAGAGTGCCGAACTCCTGGGTGCAGGTTCCGATTCGTCCGTAGCAGACGGCGCGATCGGCCGCGGCGAAACGCCGGGCGAGACGGCGAACTCGAAGGGCGTCGATACCCGTCGCCCGGGCTACGACCTCGGGCGAGAATTCCTTCGCCAGGGTCTGCACCGCTTCCACGCCTCGCACGTGGGATTCGAGGCGATCCAGCCGCACCAGTCGTTCCTCGAACAGCGTGTGGACCAGTGCGAACAGGAAATAGGCGTCGCTCCCGGGCTTGATGAACAGGTG
Organism: Myxococcales bacterium; assembly: GCA_022571825.1. GTDB lineage: Bacteria > Myxococcota_A > UBA9160 > UBA9160 > SMWR01 > JACZXC01. The sequence goes on from JACZXC010000053.1 coordinate 6,446, forward strand.
CTCGTCCGCGAGGCGAGCCGTCTCGCTTCGGCGCGGATCGATCACGACCAGCTTCCCGCCGCGGGCTCGCAGCGCGGCCAGGCGACCGGGGATGTCGGGTGCCGTCATCAAGCTCCCGTTCGAGGCCACCGGATTGGCGCCGAGCACGAGCAGGAAGTCGGTGCGGTCGAGGTCGGGGATGGGAATTGCGAGGGGCCCGCCAAACATGAGAAAGGCGCTGAGCATCTTGGGAAGCTGATCGACGCTCGAGGCCGAGAATTGGCGCCGGGTTCCCAGCCCGCGCAGCAGCGGCCCCAGGTAGAGGGTCGAGCCCAGGTCGTGGACATTCGGGTTCCCCACATAGGTACCGATAGCGTCGGCACCGTGCGCCGCGCGCACCTCTCGCAGCCGGGAGGCGGCGAGCTCGAAGGCCTCCTCCCAGCCGATCTCCTCCCAATCCGATCCCACCCGTCGAACCGGACGGCGCAGCCGGTCCGGATCTTCCTGAAGGCCCTTGAGGCCGTAGGCCTTGGGGCAGAGATAGCCGCGGCTGAAGGGGTCGTCGGCGTCCCCGCGAATCGTCGCCACGGTTCCGGTGCTGCGGTCGACCTCGACGGAGATGCCACACTTCGCCTCGCAGAGCGGGCAGCTGCGGTGGATGATCTCGGTTCGGGCGCGGCGCGTTGCCATCGTCATCTCTCCCCATCCGAATGACGTCTCAGGGTACCCGAATCGCCGCCGTCCGGTTCAGCCCCGTCCCCCCCGCCCAGCGGGGGGCGTCAGCGGGCCAGGCCGCTCGGTCCCGGCGGGAAGAACAGCCACATCTGAGCGATGGACAGGTCGATGGCATCGACCCGGCGGTCGCCGTTCAGGTCAAAATGGGGCACGTAGCGGCGCCCGACGGCGTGGGCGATGAGCTCTACGTCCCCGGCGGGCCGCTGACCCCAACTGGTGGTGACGATTCCGTCGTTATCCACGTCGGGGTCGCAGAGGTTTCCGAAGCCGTCCGAATCGGTATCGCGTTGGGACGGGTTCGGCAGATCGATGCAATTGTCCCGGCGATCGGCGACCCCGTCTCCGTCCAGGTCATCGGGTTCGCCCGAGACTGGCATCGGGACGCGCATGAGGGGGTCTCCGACGTAGAGGTTCATCCAGCCGAGATAGGGCACGCTGCGGAAGTACGCCTCGACGACTGGGATGCCTTGGGCGTAGCGACGCAGGAACACGTGGGGGCGGGCCACGGCGGCGAGGGTCGGCTCGTAGACGTGCCCCGTCGCGCCGGCGATGCCCCCTCGGATCAGATCCGCGATCAGCGATTGTCCATACTCGGCGGGCTCCGTGAACGTGCGCGCGTTCGTGCTCACGAGATTGCAGGCGACCGCCCGCCTTCGGAAGGTTCCCGGGTAGAGCCGTCCGCCGATTCGGCCGTAGAAGGGCGGACCCGCGTCACCGTGATCGTTGCTTCCCCAGGAGGCGTAGCCGGCGATGAAGGGCACATCGGAGCGGAAGAGCGCGCTCTGATCGTGGAGCACGAAGAGCCCCAAGGATTTCAGCACCGCCGCGGCGGGCCCGAGCAGCGTGAGGTGCGCGCTGGCCCGACCCGTCTGACGCGGATCTTCGTCGATCAGATAGGGTCCCGGCGTGGCCCGGCCCCGGGCTGCGTCGATCAGCGCCTTCACGTCTGCCGGCACCCCGGTCTGGGGATCGAGATGGGTCTGGTAGCCATCGAGTCGGGCGACCAGGTATCGGAGCGGGGCGCGCGGCTGCTCGCGACGGAACTCGGAAAAGCTGCGATCGGAGCCGAAGTACGGGTTCGTCATCCCGACCAAGCCCGGTCGACCGTCGGCCCCCGAGAAGAGGAGGGCGAGCTCGGCGTCCACCGAAGCCCGGGAATTGTCGCGCAGCATGGTCGAGGACAGGCCCGCTCCCGGGCCGGTGACAGCCAGCGGAATGCCCTTGGTCGTGACGATGATCTCGATCTGCGCGGCGAGGTTCGACTCGGTCAGAAATTTCATCAGGGGATCGCGGATTTTCTTCACGAAATCGCCGCGCGTGATGATTTCGTCTCTGCGGTTCGAGAGGGAGGGGTCGCGCAACGGGATCGACAGCCGCACCAGGTTCGCCATGGGGATGTTGCGCGAAGCTCGGTAGTACTCGCCGACGGCGGTAGAGATGGGGCTTTCACCGTTGACGAGGATCAGGATTTCGGGGTGGAACCGGGCGCTCTGATTCCCGGCCGCCGGTAGAGAAATAGACCAGGCCAGCAGTCCCGTGGCCAGGACGGTTGCTCCAGCCAGCCGCCAACCCTCGCGGCGCCCGCGGCGCCGGTTCCGACGCCGCGTCGCGCGTTTCTCGTGCATGGGTCCCCCACTTCGAGACACGCGCCCGCGCCGCGCTCGCGTCGACTCTAGCAGTGGTGCGCCGCGACACGGCGGATACACTAGGCGCGCCCCTGCCTTGGCGAGGTTGGTTCTCCGTTGGCGCAGCAGTTCGTCTACACCATGCAGAATCTGGGGAAGGTCGTTCCCCCGAACCGCGTGATCCTCGAAGAGATCACCCTAGCGTTCCTGCCGGGCGCCAAGATCGGGGTGCTCGGTGCGAACGGAGCCGGGAAGAGCAGCCTGTTGCGCATCATGGCCGGAGTCGATGACGACACCGTGGGCGAGGCCCGGCCCGCGCCGGGAATCCGGGTCGGTTTTCTTCCCCAGGAGCCCGAACTCGATCCCGCCAAAGACGTGCTCGGGAACGTCGAGGAAGGTGTATCGGAGCTGCGCGAGCTGCTCCGGCGCTTCGAGGCGGTGAGCGCGAAGCTCGGTGAGCCCATGGATGACGACGCGATGTCGAAATTGCTCGAGGAACAGTCAGGGCTCCAGGATCGAATCGATGCGGCGGGGGCATGGGAGCTCGACCGCGCCCTCGAGGTGGCCATGGACGCCATGCGGTGTCCGCCCGGGGACGCGGACGTCACTATTCTATCGGGTGGCGAACGCCGCCGCGTGGCGTTGTGCCGCCTCCTGCTGCAGAAACCCGACCTGCTCCTCCTCGACGAGCCCACGAATCATCTGGATGCGGAATCGGTCGCCTGGCTCGAGCGATTTCTCCACGAGTACGCGGGGACGGTCGTCGCGGTTACCCACGACCGCTACTTCCTCGACAATGTGGCCGGATGGATACTCGAGCTCGATCGCGGACGCGGAATTCCGTGGAAGGGAAACTATTCGTCCTGGCTCGAGCAGAAGAGCCAACGGCTCGGGGTGGAAGAGAAACACGCGACGGCGCGACAGCGCACTTTGGAACGAGAGCTTGAGTGGGTGCGCATGTCGCCGCGGGCACGTCAGGCGAAGAGCAAGGCCCGGCTCAAGGCCTACGCGACCCTGCTGGCCCAAGAGGAGCGCCGTCTCTCGGAGTCCGTCGAGATTTCGATTCCCCCGGGACCGCGCCTCGGCGACGTCGTGGTGGAGGCGGCGGGCCTGCGAAAGTGCCTCGGCGATCGGCTGTTGATCGACGATCTGAGCTTCTCGTTGCCCCCGGGAGGGATCGTGGGAGTGATCGGCGGCAACGGTGCCGGCAAGACCACCCTGTTGCGAATGATCGTCGGTGAGGAGAAGCCGGATGCCGGAACCCTTCGGCTAGGCGAGACCGTCCGCGTGGCCTACGTCGACCAGACCCGCGAGGCGCTGAAATCCGAGGACAGCGTGTGGGAGTCGATCAGTGGCGGCGCCGACCTGTTTCGCGTGGGATCCCGGGAGATCCGCTCCCGGGCGTACGTGGCGGCATTCGGCTTCCGCGGTGCCGATCAGCAAAAGCGCGTGGGAAACCTCTCGGGGGGCGAACGCAATCGACTGCACCTCGCCCGGGTGTTGCGGGGCGGCGGCAATCTGCTGCTACTCGACGAGCCCACCAACGACCTCGACGTCGACACACTGCGGGCCCTCGAGGATGCCCTGCTGGGCTTCTCGGGCTGCTCCGTGGTGGTCTCCCACGATCGGTGGTTCCTGGATCGCGTCGCGACCCACATCCTGGCGTTCGAGGGCGACAGCCACGTCGAGTGGTTCGAGGGCAACTACCAGGACTACGAGAAGGACCGCCGGCGGCGCCTCGGCGCGGACGCGGACCAGCCCCACCGTCTCAAGTACCGGCGGATCGACGCTTGATGATTCCGCAGGTCTGACGGGTACTTGGCGCTTCGGCACGGAACTCTTTGAATTGGATTCTCCCATTAACCGTGTAGGCGGTGGGAGAGTGGCGTGGTTCAAAGGTACGACGAAGGGTACGACTGGAGGTTGCGGAGACGCAACGGCTGAATTCTCAGCTCGACCAGATCATCGGGATAGCCCGACGAAATCCACGGGCAGACATAGCTCGGGCGCTCGCGGGACTGTGCAGGAACACAAGCGTAAGCGCCCGACGCAGCCACGCTCATCCCCGATGGTTACAAGATTCGGCTTCTACCTCCGCCAGTCCTGCGGAACCGACGACCGCCGTGTCGTTCTTCACTCGCTTCGTCATTCGCTAAAGCAACAGCTTCAGGATGCCGGAGCGCCAGATTCTTTGGTCGCGGACATTCTCGGTCATGCGGGCCGGGGAGAAACGCAAGCGACCTACGGAGGGGCGGCTTCCGTCGAGCGTATGGCGGACTGGATTGAGCGCGTGCCGTTTCGGACCGTTTTGGGCCGGGATAGCAGATCCGGTACATCCCATTGAAATTCAATGAAATCAGCCAGTTACAGGGGACGTGAGTTTGTGCGTTGAGTCGCGCTGCGTTCACCCGCCGCGCTTCCTCCGCTGCGGGTGTGTTCGGCTGCGGTGTGCTCCAGGGATTGAATCTTTGGACGCGGTTCGCGCCGC
>JACZXC010000423.1 GCA_022571825.1 Myxococcales bacterium
TCCCGGCCGCACCGTAGAGTGACTTACTGTGCGAGTCAATAATTTCAATAGTGTTTTCGGGACATTAGCAAGTGGTCCCGTCCGTTCGGAAGCCTGCGAGAGGCATCCGGACCCCCGCTAGCCCCGCCCCACCCAAGCGCCTTTGGGCGCGACGGGTGCGAAAGACCCCGGCAAGACTCCCGATACGGCTCGCCCACGCCGGAGGCACCTGTGCGAACAGCTTCCAGGTCAGGGAACCGCGCTGCGAGCGCGCCTGTTCCCAACGAGATCATCATCAACGCCGAGGCGGGCGAAACCCGAGTCGCCATCCTGGAGCACGGCAACTTGGCCGAGCTCCATATCGAACGAGAGAGCGACCGCAGCGCGGTGGGCACCGTTGCCATGGGTCGGGTGACCCGCGTCCTGCCCGGGATGCAGGCGGCCTTTGTGGATATCGGCCTCGAGAAGGCCGCCTTCCTCTACGTCGGCGACTACCTGGACGAATCCGGGAAGCTCGGGGACGCGAATCCCGGCGAGGACGCTCCGCGCTCGCGCCGCTCCCGTGGCCGCAACGGGAACAGCCGCCAGCCGCCCCGAATCGAGACGATCCTGCGGGAAGGCCAGGAGATCATGGTTCAGGTCGCCAAAGAACCGATCGGGACGAAGGGAGCGCGCATCACGTCCCACGTTTCCATCGCGGGCCGCCACATCGTGCTGACGCCCTGGGCCCAACGTGTGGGCGTGTCGCGGCGGATCGAATCGGAACGAGAGCGCCGACGACTTCGCGAGGTGGTGTCACAGATTCGCCCGGCGGATCTGGGTTTCATCATTCGCACCGCCGGCGAGGGCGCCCGCAGCGCCGACATCGAAGCAGACGTGCGGTACTTGACCTCGGTCTGGGATGACATCCAGACGCGCAAGGAGACTGCGCGAGCACCGTCGACGCTGTTCACCGAACTTCCGCTGCCACTGCGTGTGATCCGCGACGTCGCCAATTCCCGAACCAAGCGAATCGTCGTCGACGACGAAAAGGTCCATGAGGAGATGAAGAGCTTCCTCTCCCGCTTCGTCGCCGACCCGAGGCCAACCCTGGAGCACTATCGAGATGCCGCTCCGATCTTCGACAGCTTCAACATCGAGCAATGCATCGACGACAATCTCGGAAGGAAGGTCTGGCTGAAATCCGGGGGGCACCTTGTGGTCGATCAGAGCGAAGCCCTGACCGCCATCGACGTGAACACCGGACGCTTCGTCGGCAAGCGCGATCTCGAAGAGACGGTGCTCAAGACCAACCTGGAGGCGGTGAAGGAGGTCGTCTATCAGCTTCGCTTCCGGAATATAGGCGGTCTGATCATCATCGACTTCATCGACATGGAGAGCGCCGAGAACCGCGAGAAAGTCTACCGCTCGCTTCAGGAGTTGCTGCGTCAGGACAAGGCGCGGACGAATATCCTGAAGATCTCGGAGCTGGGCCTCGTGGAGATGACCCGAAAGCGCACCCGCGAAAATCTAATGCAGCAGCTCTGCGAGCCGTGCAGCTACTGCGAGGGAAGGGGTTACATCCTTTCCAGCGAGAGCATGGCCTATAAGGTGCTGCGCGAGATTCGGAAGGACCTGCCGCGTTTCTGTGGTCGGGAGATCGCGGTCTCCGTCAACGGTCAGGTGGCCGAGATGCTGTTGGGCCCGGTACGCAAGGCCCTCCAGTCGCTGAGTCGGAATCTGGGTCGGGAGATCGAGGTACGCGCTCGCCCCGGCCTTCACCGGGAACAGTTCGAAGTGACGGCCCTCGACTCGGGCCCGCCGGTGTCCCTCTCCCTGAGCTGGCTCCCCCCGAAGAGCGACGAGCAAGCCGGGCCCGACGCGCAGCGAAGCGAAGCTGAGGAGAGTCCGGACATCGCCCTGCCCGAGGAGATTGCCGCCCTCGAGCCGTCGGATGGGGGTCTTCCGGCGGCTGACCTCCCGCCCGACCCGGAGAAGCCCGAGGTGGAGCACGACGGGGATCCGGAGCCGCTCTTGGCCACTGCGGCCCCGGAAACAGTTGACGCGGAAGCGGAAAGTCCGATACTGCCGCGGTCTACGCCCGAGGAGCCGTGATGTACGCCGTCGTTCGAACCGGAGGGAAGCAGGTGCGCGTCGAACCGGGAAAGTCGGTGCGGGTCGAGAAGCTTCCTGGAGCTGTCGGCGACGCCGTGCAGCTCGACGAAGTGCTCCTGGTGGGCGGAAGCGAGGAGACCCGGATCGGAACCCCACTCGTGAAGGGCGCAAAGGTCGTCGGCAAGATCATCGATCAGGGCCTCGGGCCGAAGCTCATCATCTTCAAGATGAAACGCCGCACGGGTTACCGTCGCAAGGCCGGGCACCGGCAGCCCTATACCGAGGTTCTCGTCGACCGAATCGACGGTTGAATCATGGCACACAAAAAGGGACAGGGAAGCTCGCGAAACGGCCGCGACAGCCAGGGGCAGCGGCGCGGTACGAAAGCCTACGGGGGACAGACCGTGACTGCGGGCTCGATCCTCGTGCGCCAGGTCGGAACGTCGATCCATGCGGGGCGCAACGTGGGCCTCGGACGCGACTACACCTTGTTCGCCCTCTGCGACGGAGTCGTCGGCTACGGGAAGTCTCGCGGACGCACCATCGCCTGGGTTGAACCACCGAGCTAAGCGCGCCTCTTCCAAGGCCCGGCTCCCATGAAGCCGCACGAGCCGTTCATCGACGAGATCACGATCTCCGTATTCGCCGGCGACGGCGGCGACGGTCGAGTGAGCCTGCGGCGGGAGAAGTTCGTTCCCAGGGGTGGACCCGACGGAGGGGACGGGGGCCACGGCGCAGACGTAGTGTTCGTGGCCGATCGCAACCTCTCGACTCTACTCGATCGCCGGCTGCAGCGTGCGATCCGCGCCCAGGCGGGCGCCGATGGTGGGACACGGAAGTGTCACGGTCGCAATGGCATCTCCCGATCGATCCGCGT
>JACZXC010000424.1 GCA_022571825.1 Myxococcales bacterium
GGCCCCCTCACGTCCTGACTGACGTCGGTGTAGAGCTCGCGAATCGACGGGTCCTCGATGGCATCGACGCCGCGACCCAGACTCTCCAGGTAGCCGACGGGAATCGGGCGGATGTTGTGTCCCACGCGCCAACGCCCCACGGGCGCGGCCGGCAGCCTGGCGAGCAGGGGGTCGCTCAGCGCGCAGGGGTCGACCAGGTGGGCGCCCGGGCAGCTGCGCAAGCCCTCGATTCCCAGGGAGCTACAGCCGCGGCGAAGGATCAGCCGCGGATCCGACCCGCGACAGGCCGATCCAGCGGTAAACGGCGTCTCTCGTTGCGGCGAGAGCAGCCCGTTGCTCCGGTAGTAGAAAGCGCGCTCGTCCGCGATGCCGTGGTTCTCGATGATCCGATCGAGGTCGCGGTTGTGAAAATCAGGGCCCGTGCGCAGCGGTGCCGTCGGGTACAGAAGTGACCCGGCCACGGCGGCGATGGCCAGCCCGGCGTACACGCCGCGTGGAAGATCCGCCCGGAACAGCGCGATGAGGGAACAGAGAACCGGAGCCGCGAGATAGCGGCCGAGCATGAAATCGCCCCCGATCCAGACGGTGTAGGCGAGATACGCGATCACACCCAGGGCCACCGGAAGCTGTGACGGCCGGCGCCGGATCGATGCGGCGACCAGCCCGCCGACGATGAGCAGTGGTGTCACCAGATCGAAGCGAAACGAGGCCGCGAGGTACGCGAGCCCCTGGGGCACCCGGACACCGGTCGGAACACCCGCGCCGAGCTTCGCCAAGGCCGTGTTGGGAACGATCGTCCCGTAGTAGACCAGCGAGAATCCCAGCCACAGGAGCAGCGGGCTCGCCGCCAGCATCACCGTGCCCACCAGCGAGAGGGGGGATCGGCCGGAGCGGGCGCTGTCTCGCACCCGAACCAACACGCTGGGCAGTACCAGCAGAATCGCGTCCAGACGGTTGACCGCCAGCAGACTGGCCCACAGGATCCCGCGAAACAGGGGCTGCTTCGGCGCCCGGGGCTTCGTCCCGGCGGGGGTGGCGGGGGTGGCAAAGAACAACGCCAGCAACAGGTGGCTGAGCGGATTCTCCAGGCCCGAGGTCGAATAGTCCATGAAGGCCTTGGATCCGAGGAGACACAGGATGGCGAACGCTCCCATCTCCGGGGAAAAGACCCGACCCGAAGGGGGGACCAGACCGCGCGAAAAGATCCAGACAGCGCCGGCGGAGACAGCCATCGAGACCAACAGGGGCGCGTAGAAGGCCTCGCGACTCACGGCCACAGCGGGCATCAGCACCCAGAGCCACAGGGGGTGGGTGTAGGCCTGGACGCGTTCGCCGAAGTTGAACCCGAGTCCCTGGCCGCGGAGGAACTGGTCGATGGTGCGGAGGGTGATGAAGGCGTCGTCGGCCATCCAGGCACTGCGCACCAACACCAGTGCGAACAATGCAAAGACCCCCGCATAGATCCAGCGCCCTCGCTTCATCGCCAGAGGATGGTGCCGCTCCTCCCGACGGTCGGCAGGCCCCGGAGGACGCCTGGGTGGATCCCCGCGGGGAAACCGTGTCCCTGACACAAACCGTTTCCACCGTCCACTTCCCTCTTGGAGCCGATCCCCTCTTCGGGCGGGATCGCGAAGGAGAGCCGAGCCGTGCTGCTGGACACCGTCCTCGCCGCCGTCGCCCGCAAGCGCAGTCGGTCCGCCCCGCAGCGGCACCTCGCCCTGGTCGAGTCACCCCCCGCAACCGGCTCGGCCCTGTCCATTCTCTATGTGGGCCCCTGGGACGGCACCTGTGTCCAGCGGGCTCGGGCCCTGGCACAACTCGGCCACTCGGTGCACCCCCTTCGCTCGGGGATTCCGCGTCCCTCGGACCCGGTCTACCAGTTCCTGCGTGTTGCCCATCGCATCAAGCGTCACCCGGACATCTACCTCGCCAACTCGCGACTGCTGCGCTTGACCCGCAAGACCCGCTTCGACGTGGTCTGGATCGACAAGGGTCTCCCGATCCGCCCCCGAACCCTCACCCGGATGCGCGAGTGGATGCCCCAGGCGCACTTCATCCACTACAGCCCGGACGACCAGTTCAATCCCCTCAACCAATCGCGCCGCTGGCGGGCTTCGATTCCCTTCTACGACCTGCACGTGACCACCAAGTCCTACAACGTGTCCGAGCTCGAAGCGCTGGGGGCACGCGACGTCCTGTTCATCGATAACGCCTACGACCCGGCGGTCCACCGGCCCTTGGAACTCACCCCCGCGGAGCGGAGGCGATTCGAGACCCCGGTGGGATTCGTGGGGAGCTTCGAGGAAGACCGGGCCGAGAGGGTCGCCCGGCTGGCGGAAGCCGGTATTCCGGTCACCGTGCGCGGGCCCGGGTGGCGCCGCTTCGGAAAGTCGCATCCCCGGCTCACGATTCGCGACGAATACCTCGACCGCGACGATTACGCCCGGGCTGTGAACGCCACCCGGATCAACCTGGGGTTTCTGTGCAAGGCAAATCGGGACCGACAGACGACGCGCAGCGCGGAGATCCCCGCCATGGGCGCCTTCCTTCTGGCCGAGCGCACCGACGAGCACCGGCGGATGTACGCGGAGGGTCGCGAGGCCGAGTTCTTCGACTCCTTCCACGAGCTTCTGGCGAAGTGCCGCCACTACCTGACCCACGAACTCGAACGACGGCGCGTGGCCATCGCCGGCTATCGACGTTGCGTGCTGGGCGGCTACAGCAACCAGCGTCGCCTGGCCACCGTCCTCGATCACCTCCGGCGCCGCCGGCACCAGGTTCTCCCGTGGCCGAAACCGAGCCCGGCCCGGTTCCAGTCCCCGGGCCCCGACCGGCTCGCTCTCGACCTGAGCAGGCGCCGCCCGGTCAGGCTCGACTCCAGCGAGCCTGTAATCTTGCAGGACGGAATCCGCTCAGGCCCCGGAACCGTTCGTCCGAAAAA
>JACZXC010000054.1 GCA_022571825.1 Myxococcales bacterium
CGATGAATTTCTGGCGGAGAGGGCACCCCGATGCTGATCCGGTCTGCCGAGGTTGCGGGACAAGACCACGTCGACGTGCGGATTGCAGACGGTCGGATCGCCGAAATCGGCCGCGGTCTCTCACCCTTTCGAGGGGAGCAGGTGCTGGACGCCGCGGGGGGTGCCTTGTTGCCGGGTCTGCACGACCACCACGTCCACCTCTTCGCGATGGCTGCGGCTCAGCAGTCGGTGAGATGCGGGCCGCCGGCCGTCTGCCATGGGTCGGCCCTGGCCGCGGCCCTGGCCGGGGCGGCACCGAACGCGGGCTGGATCCGCGGTGTTGGCTATTGCGAGTCGGTGGCGGGTGAGCTCGATCGCTCGGGTCTCGATCGGTTGACCCCGGATCTTCCCGTGCGTGTCCAACATCGAAGTGGTGCGCTGTGGATCCTGAACTCCGCCGGTGTCGCCCGTCTGGGCTTGGACCGGGGGCTCGACGCCGAAGGCGTCGAGCGAGACGCCGGGGGTCGCGCCACGGGACGGCTGTTTCGCCTGGATGCGTGGCTCCACGAACAGATCCGCGACGGCGATGCGACCCGGCCATGCTTCGCCCGGGTGAGCCGGCAACTCGCGCGTTTCGGCGTGACGGGGGTGACCGACGCAACCCCCCGGAACACCGGAGCCGAACTCGCGGCATTCGTCGACGCGATCGAGAAGGGTGAGCTGCTTCAACGGGTGGTGGTGATGGGTGAGCTGTCGCTCCCGGCTTCGTCGCATCCGGACGTCGAGCGCGGTGCCGTCAAAGTCTGGCTCTCCGAGGCCGATCTGCCGCCCTTCGACACCCTGTGCCGAACCATCCAGGCCGCCCACCGTGTGGGCCGGCCGGTTGCGGTTCATTGCGTCACCCGCACCGAGCTGGTGTTGACGTCAGCCGCCGTGGCCGCCGCGGGCAGCCTCGCCGGAGATCGAATCGAACACGCGGCGGTGGCACCTCCCGATCTGATGGCCATGCTCGCCGATCTCGCACTCACCGTCGTGACCCAGCCCAATTTCATTCGCGAGCGCGGCGATTGCTACGCGGTGGATGTCGAACCTCGAGATCGGCCGTGGCTCTATCGCGGCAGGGGATTCTTGGATGCCGCGGTTCCGTTGGGGGGCGGAACCGATGCGCCCTTCGGCGATTCCGACCCGTGGCTCGCCATGCGGGCCGCAGTCGATCGGCGTAGCGCGGGGGGGCTGAAGCTGGGTGCCGGCGAGGCGTTATCCCCGGAGCGCGCCCTGGCGCTCTTCACCTCACCTCCGGATGCACCCGGTGCGCGCGCTCGACGGATCGAGGTCGCAGAATCCGCCGATCTCTGCCTCCTCGACCGACCCTGGTCGGCGGCCCGGCAGTCGCTGGCCAGCGATCAGGTCACGGCGACCCTGCGAAGAGGGCGTCTGATCTGGGTGCGCGAGTAGGCGCGGCGAATTCCGGTGGGACTCCCGCGTCGGACCCGGCTTCGAGGGTTCGGACGACATCCGACGTGGCTTCTGATCCCGCTGGTCGCGGCGGTCTACCTGCCCTCCCTGGGCAACGACTTTGTCTACGACGACAAGGGCATGATCGTTGCGGAGCCGCGACCCCGCGGCCTGGCCGACATCGTGCGCGTGTTCGGCGAACCGCACGTATCGGGTCTGCCCTACTACCGCCCGGTCATGAGGGCATCGTATCTGACCCAGAAGGCGCTGCACGGCGACGTTCCCGAGGCGTTCCGGGCGGTCAACATCGCGGTGATGGGGGCGGTGGCGCTCCTCGCCGCCGCGTTGCTTCGCAGCCGCGGGTTCGGCGTCCGCCGAACACCCGCCGCGTTGGCCGCGGCGCTCTTCGTGCTCCATCCGGTCGCCTCCTCGTGTGTCTATCCCATCTTGGGCAGGGATACGGCTCTGGCCGGCGCCCTGGTTCTCGCGGCGACCGTCGCGTGGCTGCGCGGTCATCGCGCGGCCGCCACCGCCGCTTTCGCGGTGGCGATCTTCGCGAAAGAGCAGTCGGTGATGGTTCCGCTGCTGTTCGCCTGGGCCGATTTCTGCCGCGTGGGCTCCGATCCGCCCGAGGCGGGTTTCTCGGCCCGGTCCTGGATCAGGCGTCACGCCGGGAGCGTCGCCGTTCTACTGTTCTACCTCGGGGTGCGGGTTGCCCTGGCTGGGGACACCGAGAGTCGCCTGGCTCTGGCCGGCCACCCCCTGTTGCCGGTTCTCTCCTACCTCTACCTGCTTCAGGTGTCGATCGTGCCGTTTGCGCAGCTCGTATACGAGCCCGGTCCGCTGATTTGGTTCTCGCCGTGGCGGCTCGGAGTGGTGGCGTTGGTTCTGGTCGCGCTGGCGTGGGCGTGCCGACGCGTGGGCGCGCCGTCCCGTCGCGCCGTCGGATTCTGGCTGGGCTGGGTCATCGTAACCCAGCTCCCCACGGCGAACTGGTTGGTGCAGGAGACACCCTTCGCGGAGCGCTACGCGTTTCTCGGCACCCTGGGTCTGCCGGCGATCGCCGCCGGCCTCATGTCGGGACGATGGCATGACGCGGGAATCCGAAGACTCGCGGTGATCGTCAGCGTTTTCGCGATCCTGGTCGCCGCGGGGGTGAGCCTGCAACGGGCGCGTTACTTCCGCGACGACCAGACCTTCGCCCGCCAGTGGCTGCGCTTCGATCCGGACTCGCCCGATGCACACCACGCGCTGGGAATGACTCTTGCTCAGGAGGGTCGCTTCGAAGAGGCCCTCGAGCACTACGATGCGGCTCAGCGTGGCAGTCCCGACTCGGGAAATATTGCGACCACCCGGGGGGCGGTTCTGCTGGTCCTGGGCCGTCAGGAAGAAGCGCGCGCTGCGTTTCTGGCGGCCCTCGAGGCGGAGCCCGCGCACCCGGGAGCCCACTTCAACCTCGGACTCTTGTACGCGCGGAACGGGCAATCGGAGCCCGCCGCCTTTCACTATCGGGCCGCGCTCCGTTCGAGCCCGCATCATTTCGGGGCTCACCACGGTCTCGGCCAGGTGATGCTGGGTCAGAAGAATCTCGTCGGCGCCGAGGTCGAGTTTCGCGAGGCCAGGCGACTGCGACCCGACTCCGCCGAGGTGGTGCGCAACCTGGGTCTGGTCCACTTGGGCCGGGGAGATCTCCCCAAGGCTCGGGCCCTCTTCTTGGAGGCCCTGCGCCTCGACCCCGACGACCTCCCTTCGCGCCGCCAGCTCAAAGCAATCAAGAGCAAAGGCGTCGAGAGGGCGGCGCGCGCGCGCTAGCCCGATCCAACCTTGGGGAATAGGCTGGATCTGGGGCCTTCCCCGGGTCGCATCCGGGCCAGACAACCACCCCCGGCGCCCCCGCCGATTCCGACACAACCAACCTCTCAGCGCCACCTATCCGCGGCGGAGGATTCCCCGGCGGAGGAACCTGGATGCGCTGGCTCGGGTACGTGTGCTGTGCGCTCTTCTGCGCCGCGGCCCACGCCAGCCCCATCGCCGATGGCCAATTCGGCGGTACCGCCGAGGGATACACCCGGCAAATACAGATCCTGCTGGACCTCGAATCCGGTCCGACCGGCGTCCAAGGAGCCCAGCTCTGGCAGAGTGTCGCCGCGGGCACCGGCAACGTCTTCGTGGCCCTGGTTCTGCCACGCACTCTCGTCGACAACAGCTACGGCGACAACGCCATCGGATGGGGCTCTCCCGGCTCCTCGGGAACGAAGGCCCCGAAGGGGAAGGCGAAGGGGAAGAAGGCGAAGGGAAAGAAAGACGGAGCCGGGAAAAAGGGGAAGGGCGGCCATAGCTTCCGCAATCTGCTGGGGAGCGATCAGGCCCAGTTCGTGTTCCGCGACGGCAACGGTGACGTCGTCCTCGACTTCGTCCTCGATTACATCTCGGAGATCGCCGGAGGCTTTGCTTCGGGTGGAGTGACCGCCGGCGATGGACGTGTCGAGTTCGGAAACCGCGATCAGATCGTGAGCTTCGGGACGTCTCTGGGATTCAACCTGGCCAACCACCCGTCGTTCACCATGAACTCGCCACCGACCGATCCCTCGGACAGCTACGACAACCCCGACCCGGCGGACTGGATCTTCGACGTCATCTACGAATTCGAGATCGACGGGGCCGCCTTCGGTGGACCGACTGGACCGGGGCTGGGCAGTTTCGAGATCCCGGTAGTCCACGCTTCGCCGAACAAGCTCGGGAAGAACAAGGTGTTTCTGAGGGTCGTTCCCGAGCCCGCCACCCTGGGTCTCTTCGGACTCGGCCTGGTGCTGATCGCGGCGGGGCGCCGCCGCGACTGAATCGTCGGCGCGCCCCCCGTCGGCGCGCCCCCTTTTGGCGGCCGGGCGGCCGGGCGGCCGGGCTCCCGACTAGAGTCGTCGACCGTGGACAGGGCGCCGCCGAAGCCCTGGAGGTGCCCATGACGGAACCGTTCGAAGCTGTGCTCGAGGTAATGGCCACGGCGCGAACCATTCATCGGTATCTCCCGGATCCGGTTCCGGAGAAGGATCTCGGTCGAATCTTGTACGCCGCAACCCGGGCGCCCTCGGGCTCGAACAGCCAGCCGTTTCGTTTCGTGGTGCTGCGCGATGGGGAGCGAGCGTCCGCGGCCAAGGCCCTGCTCGCCGAGAGTTTTCGGAGTCAATGGTCTCGGAAGTCTTCCAACGAGGGCTGGGACCGGGGGTCTGGCTTGGATCGCGACTCCCCCAAGGCCCGGTCGGCGCGCGCCATGCGACAATTCGTCGATGGGTTCGAGCGGATTCCGGTGGTGGTCCTGGCCTGCATCCTGCGTTTTCATCCGCCCAACCCCTACGAAGGCGCCTCCATCTACCCCGCCTGTCAGAACCTGCTGCTGGCCGCCCGGGCCCTGGGCTACGGGGCCTGCTTCAGTGTCTGGCACCTCCCCGTCGAGGATCGCTTGAAGGCCATGCTGGACATCCCAGAGCACGCGGCGATCTCGCTGACGATCACCGTGGGCCGGCCGGCAGGCCGCCACGGGCCCCTGCGCCGCCGCCCGGTTCGGGATCTGGTGTACGACGATGCTTGGGAGCAGTCGGCGGCCTGGGTTCAGGACCCCCCCGGAAGCCGCTTCTCCCGAAGCGGTCCGCCCGGGGCCCGGCGTTTCCGGCCTCCCTCGGTGGCCGAACGCGACCTGAAGTAACGGCCTTTCCGGGGCTGCGCCTCCCTTACTGGAGGTAGTTTCCCCCGCTGATGCGTGTGGCCTTGGGGTCGACCCGGACGTGCACCAGCGCCACCCGGTCCGCGGCGAGGGCCCGGTCCAGGGCGGGGCGGATCTCCTCGGGCCGCTCGACACGCTCGGCGTGGCCGTCGACCATCTCGATCATCTTCTCGTAGGACGCGGGCAGGAGGCTCGCGATACGCGGTGAGTCCGGCGGCAGCATGTGGTCCTGAATCAGGTGGCCCGCGATGCCCTCGTTGTTGGCGACGACGAAGACCACGTTCACGCCGACCCGAGCGCAGGTTTCGACTTCCATCGCGGCGGCGCCGAAAGCGTAGTCGCCGAGAATCGCCAGCGAAGGTCGTTCGGGGTGGGCGAGCTTGGCGCCGATCGCGTAGGGAACGCCGGTTCCCATGCACCCGGTCGTTCCGGCGTTGAGTCGGGTGCGAGCCCGATAGCTGGGAAGTAGCACCCGGCAAACTCCCATGATGGTCTCGCCGTCGACGGAGAACATGGCATCCCGGCTCGCCGCCTCGCGCACCTCTCGCACCAGCCGGTAGGGGTTGATTGGAACCGAGTCGAGTCCACTCGCCTGTTCGATTTCCACCTCGTTGCGCGCGCGTTGCTCGCGCAGGTCGGCGAGCCAGGACGACCGGGCCGTGGCGAGTTTGCGTCCCTCGAGGGCGTCGCACAGCGACTCCACAGCGACCGCGGCGTCGGCCACGATTGCCAGCTCGATTTCGGCGGCGCTGGTCATCTCCTCGGCCTCGATGTCAATTTGGGCGATGCGCACGTCCTCCCGGTAACGCGGGGTGCGTCCGAAGCCGAAGATCCAGTTGAAGCGGCCCCCCACCATCAAGATCGCGTCGGCACCGGCCAGCGCGGCGGAGCGAGCGGCGTTCACGAAATGGGGGTTGTCGTCGGGGACCACTCCCCGGCCCATCGGAGACGTCAGGTAGGGAATGCCGCGATCGACCAGTCGTGCCAGGGAGGCGCCGGCGTCGGCCCAGGCGGCGCCCTTCCCGATCAGCACGAGGGGGTGCTCGGCCTCCGCCAGCAGATCGGCGAGGCGGTCGATGGCCGCCGGGTCCGGATGCGGCCGCGCGACCTCGGGGGCCCGTCGCACCGGGACGTCTTCCTCGGGGATACGTCGGCCGACCAGGTGGCCGGGGAAGTCCAGGTACACGGCGCCGGGGCGGCCGCTCACCGCCTTTCCCAGCGCCAGATGCACGAACTCTCCGATGCGCTGGGTGCTATCGACCTGCGCGGTCCACTTGCAGGCGGGCGCGGCAAAGGCCACCTGGTCCGCTTCCTGGAATCCGCCGACGCCGCGCATTGCGCCGTAGGTGCTGCCGCCCAGCACGACCAGTGGCATCGCGCTGGCGGTCGCGACGTACATCGGCGTGACGGTGTTGGTCATGCCGGGACCGGAACCCACTACGACGACGCCGGGCTTGCGCTTCAGGTAGCCCCAGGCCGACGCCATGAATCCCGCGTTCTCCTCGTGGCGGCAGCCCACCACCCGAAGACCCTCGGCCTGGGCACCCGCAAAGACCTCGATCATCGGCCCCGCGACCACTCCGAAGATCGTGTCCACTCCCGCGGCCTTGAGCTGCCGCGCCGCGATGCGTCCGCCGTCGATCTCGGCCATGGGGGCTCTCCTGGTGTGATTGCGCTGATGATGGGCGACGGACGTCGCGGCGACAACCGAAAACTGACTCTCTTCGGCGCAATTTGTCGCGAGATCTCGGTGACCTGCGCGGCGGGCGCGCACCGAGAGCTCCAGATCGACGTCGGCGCGAACTCCTGCCGACGGTGTACAATGCGCAGCACCATCACCGGAGGATGCCATGGCGGCGGCAGGGAACGGCAACCTGGAGCGAATCGTCGATGCCGACGGACACGTTCTGGAGCATCCGACGGCGATGCTCGAGTACATCCCCGCGAAGTACAAGGAAGAGTGCTTTCATATCGTCACCAGCGCGGAAGGGCGCGAGACCCTCCACTTCCGGGGTGCTCAGATGAATGCCAATCTGTTGGCCCTGGCGGGTACCGGCGGGCTTTCCTTGGAGGAGCGGGAGCGCGCCGGTCGCGGCGAGCTCAAGTACAGCGAGGTCAAGCCCGGCGCCTACAAGCCCGCGGACCGCCTGGTCGAGATGGCGACCGACGACATCGAGCAGGCCGTAGTCTATCCGACCCTCTTCCTGGGCATCTCGGGCTTCGACGACCTCGACTTCGCCGAGGCTCAGGGCGAAGCCTACAACCGCTGGGTCGCCGATTACTGCAGCCATGCGCCGAGCCAGCTGTTCGGGATCGCCACGATGGTCCAGACCGACCTCGACCGCGCGATTCGGATGGCGAAGAACGCGAAAGAGCTGGGATTGGTGGGGGTCTTCATGCGGCCCAACCCGACCCGCCCTGGGATCTTCTTCTGCGATCCGTCCTGGGACCCGTTGTGGGCGACGCTCCAGGATCTCGACCTCGCCGTCGGCTTCCACCCGTACCTGGTGCCCGACCTTCCGGGGGCCTGCCGCGACATGGGGCTGGCGGACTTCGTGGCTCCCGGTGCCAAGCCCCTGGTAGGGGCCGGCGAAGAAGCGGTCGTGATGGGAACCAAGGGGCTCCACAACATCTTCTTCAGCCAGGCTCTCTCGAACGTGTACGACATGATGACGACGATCAGCATGTTGATCTGCGGCGGTACCCTCGAACGGTTTCCGAGGCTCAAGTGTATCTTCCTGGAGGCGAATGGCGGCTGGATCGTCCCCTGGCTCGAGCGCCTGGATCACCACTTCGAAATCTTTCCCTGGGACGTTCCCCAGATGAAGATGAAGACGTCGGATTATTTCAAGCGCCAGTGCTGGATCTCCTTCGATCCCGACGAGTCGAGCTTGCGCTACACCGCGGAGAGCCCCCTGGTCGGGGCCGAGCGCATCATCTGGGCCAGCGACTACCCGCATCCCGATGCGAAAATTCCGGGCGTCGTGGGTGAGCTGCGTGAGGCCATGGATGGGCTCCCCGCGGCTGCCCAGGCCCGGATTCTCGGGCTCAACGCGGTCGATCTGTACGGGCTGCCGAGTCCGGCGAGCTGAGCGGCGGGATCGCGGTCGGTTCTGTGAGGCCGCGCTTCAGGTGCCGGACTCGACCCGTTCGGCGATGCGCGCGGCGTGTTCGTCGCCGGTTCCGAAGATCGACTCGAGCACCCAGGTTCGCTTGAGGAAGTAGTGGGCGGGTACCTCCCAGGTATAGCCCATACCGCCGTGGATCTGGATGCAGGCGCGAGCGTTCTTCATCGCGGCGTCACCGGCGGTGATCTTGCCGCTGCCGACGGCCCGCTCCAGGTCGCCCACCTCGGGATGATCGAGGGTGGCGCCGGCGGCGTAGGCGCCCGCGCGCGCTACTTCCTGGCGCACGAACATATCGGCGCAGAGGTGTTGGATCGCCTGAAACGAGCCGATGGCCCGCCCGAATTGCTCGCGCTTCTTTGCGTAATCGAGTGCCAGCTCGAGAGCCGCCTCGGCAATGCCGAGCAGCTGGCCCGATACCAGGGCGGCTCCCTCCAGCCACAGCCGGTGAGCGACGGCCGCTTCCGCGAGGCGCTCGCCCGGGGGCAGGGACTCGACGTGGTGCACCGGGGTGAGAGGGTCGAGCGGAGTCGCGATGGGCCGGGCCTCGAGCGCCTTCGGGTCGACGCGAAAGACGCCTTCGGGGCGGAGCAAGAGCAAGACATCCAGGTGAGCCCAGTGCTCGATCAGGATCGGCTGGGGTGCGGCGCCGATCAGGTCGAGGCCCCCCACCACCACCTCGCCGGTTCCCGCGCCGTCGACCCAGGGCGCGGCGAGATGGCTCCAGACCAGGGGTCCCGGGGCCAGGCTCCGACCGAGTTCTTCGAAGACGAGCACCGCATCGGCGCAGCCCAGTCCGAGGCCACCGGCGGTCTCTGGCAGCCGGAGCTGGAAGATCCCCATCTCCGCGAGTTGGTTCCAGAGGCCGCGATCGAAGGCGTCCTTCTCCTCGAGCTCGCGCAGCTGGTCGATCGCGATCCGACCCTCGCAGAAGCTGCGGATCCCCTGCTGAAGCGCTTCCTGGTCGGCATGGACTCGGAAATCCAAATCGATTCCCCTCGCGACGCTCTCGTCTTCTGCCTAGCGGTGCCTCGGCAATCCGAGGATTCGCTCCGAGATGATGTTGCGTTGGATCTGCGATGTCCCGGCCGCGATGGTCAGGTTGAGGGACATCAACATCTTTTCCAGGAAGCGCCCGTTGGGAAGCTCGGCGACGTCCGAGCGGGAGAGGCCCGCGCGCCCGAGCACCCGCATGGCGACATCGCTGATCCGCTGGGCCAATTCCGTGTAGAACAGCTTGACCGCCGCACTGCCCACCCCCGGGACCCCGGTCTCGCTGGCTTCGGAGACCGAGAGCTTCACCATCGCCCAGAGCGCGTCGAGCTCGGCCTGCAGATGGCCGACCTCCCGCCGCAACGCCGCGTCGTCCCAGGCGGTCGCATCGTGTCGGGTCACGCGGCCCGCCACGGCCTTGATCTCGGCCAGATGCTCGCGGAGCTGGTACATCTCGCTCGCAAAGGCCGCACCGCGTTCGAAGCGAAGGGTCACGTTGGTGACACGCCAGCCGTCGTTCTCGGCGCCGACCCGGTTCTCGACCGGGATTCGCACGTTTTCGAGGAAGAGCTCGCTGAACTCCCCCTCTCCGGCGATGGTCTTGAGGGGGCGGATCTCGATTCCCGGAAGGTCCATCGGCATGATCAGCCAGGTGATGCCCTTGTGCTTGGGGGCGTCCGGGTCGGTCCGGACCAATAGCTCGCAGTAGTCGGCCACCTGCGCATAGCTCGTCCACATCTTGTGCCCGTTGACCACGTAGTCATCGCCGTCGCGCTCGGCGCGCGCGCGCAAGCTGGCCAAGTCCGAGCCCGCCTCGGGCTCGGAAAAGCCCTGACACCAGGTCTGCTCGCCCCGCAGGATGTAGGGCACGTGTCGCCGCTTCTGTTCGGGAGTTCCCTCGACGATCAGGGTCGGGCCGCCGTGGAGCAGACCCACAAAGTTGATGCCCACGTACGGGGCGTTGGCGCGTGCGATTTCCTCATAGTAGACGAGCTGTTCCGTGGGAGAAGCGTCGCGGCCCCCGTATTCCCGGGGCCAGTGGATGCCCGCGTAGCCGGCGTCGTAAAGCTTGCGCTGCCAGCCCGTGTCGTATGCGTGTCGGGCGGGCCAGTCGTGGTGGGGCGGAGGAGACCCGTGGCTGGCGACGGCCTCCCGCAACCAGGCGCGCAACTCCGCTCGAAACTTCTCGTCCGACTCCGAGTAACGCAGGTCCAACGCCGAACTCCCCCTCTGGCCGTTTCTCAAGCTACCGGATCGATCGGCGTGACGACTCCGAGCCGGGTCTCGATGGCATCGGCGGCATCCAGACACAGGTCTTCCCGATAGCGGTCGCCGATGATCTGCACGCCCTGGGGAAGCCCGTCGACCACGCCGACCGGGACCGCCACAGCCGGCAGGCCGAGCAGGTTCACCGTCGTTACCAGGGCGAAGCTCCGGGCCAGGTCGGCGACCGCCTCGGCGCTCTCGAGGTCGCGCCCGACGGGGAAGGCGGGGTGCGTGGACACCGGGCCGAGCACGAGGGGGGTGCGCGCGTGGAACTCGGTCCACTGGCGAGCGATGCCCTGACGCGCCGCCAGGTTGGCCATGAATCCAGCGCGATCGATCTCGGTTGCCTGCGGGAGCGAGAGCTCCATGAAGGTCAAGGCCCCTTTGGAGAGCAGCGGCCGCAGGAGCGGGAGCACCGTCGCGGTAAGTTCGGCAAAGACGATCGCGGTCCAGAGCTCGGCGGCTTCGCGGACCACCGGAGGCTCCACTTCCTCGATCGGGTAGCCCGCGTCGGCCAGAGCCCGGGCGGCTTGGCGTACGCCGGACGCCACGTCTTTGTGGACTCCGAAACCCGCCGGGTCGGTGACGACGGCGACCCGCGGGAGCGCCGCGCCGGCCGCCGGACTTTCGAGGGGCGCCGGGGTCCACCACGGGTCTCGCGGATCGCGGCCGCTCATGGCCGCCAGGGCCAGGCGCAGGTCGCC